>NZ_JBHYYB010000018.1:0-136855 GCF_042752535.1 Kitasatospora sp. NPDC059327
CACTCGCGTCGAGCGGCACGGCAACCACCGGAATAGGGCGGCCCCGCGCACTGCGTCCTCGCTAGTGTTTACTTCATAAAGGAATCTCCAACCCCAGAACAATCTGAGGCCGGGGATGTCAACATATCTGGCGTTGACTTTTGGCACGCTGTTGAGTTCTCAAGGAACGGACACTTCCTTCGGACCGCCTTCCAGCGGGCCCTCCGGGCGCTTCGTTCGTATTTCCAGCTTACCAGATGATTTCCGCTCCGTTTACCCGGAGTTTCATTCATCCGACCCTCGCTGGTCAGGTCCGCTATTCTGCGGCGGCCTTCACATTAGCTCATTTCGGAACTGTCCCGAAATTCCCCGCTCCCACTGTTCGACGAAAACGCCGAACGACCCATGTTCATGGGTTGTGAGTGAGAGTAGGGCCTGCCGATTGCGATGGCCGCTCGGCCGGCTCGCGGCGACCTCTCGGCCTGCCGTGCACCCGCCCGCTTCAGCGACTCGTCCAACACTAGGCCAGTAGGACGACCACGTCAAACACCGGAGGGCCGGATCTGTCCAGATCCGGCCCTCCAGGCTTAGAACCGCAGGTCAGCGGTGGTGCATTTTCAGCCGGCCGAGACCAGCTCAGCGGCGGCCAGGTTGCGCTTGCCGCGGCGCAGGACCAGCCACCGACCGTGCAGCAGGTCGGCCCCGGTCGGAACCGCCTCCTCGTCCGTCACCTTGACGTTGTTGAGGTAGGCACCGCCCTCCTTGATCGTCCGACGAGCGGCCGACCGGCTGGGCGACAGGCCCACGGCGACCAACAGGTCCACCACCGACTGGAGTTCGGTGACCTCGGCCTTCGGGACCTCGGCCAGTGCGGCAGCCAGGGTCGGCCCCTCCAGATCGACGAGGTCGCCCTGGCCGAACAGTGCCTTGGAGGCGGCCACCGCACGGTCGTACTGCTCGGCACCGTGCACCAGGGTGGTCAGCTCCTCGGCGAGCGCGCGCTGGGCGAGGCGGGCGGCCGGGCGCTCGGTGGTCTCGCGCTCCAGCTCCTCGATCTCCTCCTTCGAGCGGAAGCTGAAGATCCGCAGGAAGGTGGGGACGTCCCGGTCGTCCGCGTTCAGCCAGAACTGGTAGAAGGCGTACGGGGTGGTCAGCTCGGGGTCCAGCCAGACCGTGCCCGACTCCGTCTTGCCGAACTTGGTGCCGTCGGCCTTGACGATCAGCGGCGTGGCCAGCGCGTGCACGGACTTGGCCTCGGCCTTGCGGATGAGGTCGGTGCCGGCGGTCAGGTTGCCCCACTGGTCGCTGCCACCGGTCTGCAGGGTGCAGCCGTAGCGGCGGTTCAGCTCCAGGTAGTCCATGCCCTGGAGGATCTGGTAGCTGAACTCGGTGTAGCTGATGCCCGCGTCGGAGTTGAGCCGCCGGGCGACGGCCTCCTTGGCGATCATGTTGTTGACGCGGAAGTACTTGCCGACATCGCGCAGCAGGCTGATCGCCGACATCCCGGAGGTCCAGTCCAGGTTGTTGACCATGCGCGCCGCGTAGGGGCCGTCGAAGTCGAGGAAGCGCGAGATCTGGCCACGCAGGCGGTCGACCCAGGCGGCCACCGTCTCCGGGTCGTTCAGGACACGCTCCGCGGTCGGCTTGGGGTCACCGATCAGGCCGGTGGCGCCGCCGACCAGGCCCAGCGGGAGGTTCCCCGCCTGCTGGATGCGGCGCATGGTCAGGATCTGCACCAGGTTCCCGAGGTGCAGGCTGGGCGCCGTCGGGTCGAAGCCGCAATAGAACGTGACCGGGCCGTCCGCGAACGTCTTGCGCAGCGCGTCCTCGTCGGTGGACAGGGCGATCAGTCCACGCCACTGCAGCTCGTCGACGATGTCCGTCACGGTCACGCTTCTCCTTCGATCGGGCGCCCCTCCGGTGCGGACCCGGTCGATCGGGCCCCGGTGCGGGACGGCTCCAGCGTGGTAGAGCCTACGCGGTTCCGGCCGGCGGGTTTCCGCCGAGGCGGCCGGCCGGGAGCCCCTCCCCCGCCCGACCCACCCCTGGCCTCCACCGGAAATTCCGTTGTTCGTCGGCCCGGGGCCCCTTCAGAGTGGTCCCACCGCCGTGCGGCGGCAGTGACGTGTGTGGAGACGGTCGTGCCGCCGTGGCACGCCCGGGAAAAGGGTGTGCCGAAGTGCGCAACACGCTGGTTCTCAACGCGAGCTACGAGCCCCTGACGACGGTGTCGCTCCAGCGCGCCGTGGTCCTGGTGCTCCAGGACAAGGCCGTGGTCGAGCAGGCCCATCCGCTGCGGAGCATCCGCGGTACCGGAGTCTCCGTCCCGGTGCCCCGGGTGATCAGACTCCAGCGCTACGTCCGGGTGCCGTTCCGACAACAGGCGCCGTGGTCCCGTCGCGGCGTGCTGGTCCGGGACCAGCACCTGTGCGCCTACTGCGGGCGCCGGGCCACCACCGTGGACCACCTGCAGCCCCGGTCGCGTGGTGGGGCGGACAGCTGGCTGAACACCGTGGCCGCCTGTTCCGAGGACAATCAGCGCAAGGCCGACCGAACGCCGGAGCAGGCCGGGATGAAGCTGCTGCGCACGCCGTTCGTACCGACGCCGCAGGCGACGTTGATGATGGCGCTGGGCCTGCGCGGCTCGGACCTGCGGGACCTGGCGGACTGGCTGCCGGCCGCGGCCGCTCCCTCCGCCGCGTGACCACCCGCCTGGTGGCTCCCCCCGGCGCGTGACCGCGCGGTGCCCGGCTTCCCGGCCGGGCGCCGCGCGGCGCCGTGGCGGCCGGGGCGGGCTCAGCCCTTCGCCTGGTACCCGGCCGCTGTCCCGAAGTTGGCCGAGTGCTCGGGCACCGCGACGACCCGGCCGCCACCGATCAGCACGCGGCCGGAGACCAGCAGCGAGCCGGTGCCCTGCGGGAAGTTGCCGCCGACCGTCTCCTGGCCGCCGGCCAGCGCGAAGCGGCTGAGGTGGGCGGGCTGGTCGCGGCGTTCGTCGGCGGCGAGCACCAGCGCGCCGCCGTCCACGCCGACCGCCCGGACGTCGCCCTTCTCGGCCGCGGCCGCCTTCCACCGCTGCTTGCCACTGTCAAGGTCGTAGCCGACCACGGAGACCGCGCCGCCGGCGTTCGCCGGGGCCAGCGTGGTGACCATCGTCCGGTCCTGGAAGAAGACCCCGGGGATGGCCGAGAACGTGCCCCGGGCGGCGTCCAGCCTGCCCTCCCCGGCAGCGACCGGTATCTCGGCGGCCGGGTCACCGGCCGGGCCCCAGGCGAACACCTTGTCGTCCTCGGGCTTCTCCCCCGTGGTCAGGACGACGGAGGGCTCGGCCGAGAGCACCGTCACCGTCTTCGGCTGGTTGTTCAGGCCGCGCCACCAACTCACCTTGCCGTCGGCGGTGTTCAGCGAGACGGCCTGGTCGACGGGCGTGGAGTCGGCGCAGGAGCTCGCCACCATGACGGTCTTCCCGGTGACCCCGCCGGAGAGGGTGCAGAACTTGCCCTGCCCGGTGTACTGCCAGACGTCCTTGCCGTCGGCGGACTCCCAGGCGACCACGTGGTCGTCGCCGACCGCTATCACCTTGTCCTCGGTGACACCGACGCGCGCCGAGTAGCCGCCCTTGGCCTCGGAGAGCGGCTTGCTCCAGACCGTCCGGCCGCTCTTGGTGTCGACGGCGGCCACCAGGCTGCACGGGCTCTTCGGATCGGGCCCGCTCCGGAACAGCACAGCGCCCACCCCCGCCTCGTTCACGGTCGCCGAGAGCCCGCAGGGGGCGGTGCCGGCCGCCGGTGACTCGACCGACCAGGTCGGCTTTCCGGCCGCCAGGTCGTAGGCGTGGACGCCGGTGGCATCGGCGCGCACCACGGCGTCGGCCAGCAACCAGCTGCCGACCAGGGTGCCGTCCGCGCCGGCCTTGAGTGCGGCGGGCTGGGCCGACCAGATCTTGGCATGGGCGACGGTGAAGCCGGGTTCGCCTCCGGTGCTCCGGGCGGAGGCGTCGCCGCCGTCCTGGGCGCCGACCACCAGCGCGGCCGCCACCAGGACGCCCAGTGCCGCGACTCCGGCGCCGGTCCGGATCGCCAGTGCCCGCCGGTCGGGGGCGTGGTCGGCGGAGACCACCGCGTCGGCCGCGGCACGGGCCTTGGCCCCGAGGCCGGCCCGCGCGCCGCCGGCCGCCTTCACCGCCCCGGTCCCGCCCTTACCACCCCCGGTCCCGCCCCCGCCTCGCCGCCCGGCCGACCGTGCCGTGCGGCCGACGGGTTCCGGCGCGACGAAGGCCGCCCCCGGATCGGGCTCGAAGGCCTCGGGCCCGACAGCCGGCTCGGGCTCGGTGTGCACATAGCCGTCGGCGGAGTACTCGGCACCCGCCGGCGCGTACAGCTCCTCGCCGGTCGGCTGCTGCGGGACGGCGTACGGGGCGTACCGCTGCTGCTCGTGGTCGTCGTACCGGTAGTACGGCTGGTGTCCGCCGTCCGGGTACCTGCCCTGGCCGTACCCGGTGTCCGGATGTCCGGGCCCGGTCTCCGCGTACCCGGCCTGCGGATCCGCGGCCCCCGGGTACGCGCCCTGGCCGTACCCGGACTGCGGTTGACCGCCCTGGCCGTACCCGCCCTGACCGTAGTCCTGCGGTATCTGGCCGTACGGTATCCGGCCGTGCCGCGTCTGACCCTGCTCCGGGTAGCCGGCTTCCGCGTACCCGGTGCCGGCGTCGTACCCGTGGCCGCCCTGCCACTGCTGCTGGTCCGGGTACCCCGTCTGCCAGTCCTGCTGCGGCTGCTGCGGGTACCACGGCTGCTGTGCGGCGTCTCCGAGGGGATCCTGTGCCATCCGTTCCGTCCCTCCCGACCGCCGGCAATGCGGCAGCCAGCATCTCACGCCACCCGGAGCGCCTCCTTCCGGCCTCCGCGAGGTCGGTCCGGAGCCGGTTCGGAGCCGGTTCGGAGCCGGTTCGGAGCCGGTTCGGAGCCGGTTCGGAGCCGGTTCGGGGCCGGTTCGGAGCCGGTTCGGGGCCGGTTCAAAGGCAGTGCAGAGGCAGTCCGGAGGCGGTACGGAGCCGCGCGGGGACAGCCGGGCGCAACGGGACAGCCAGGACGGGACGGGACGGAAACCGACCGGGACCGTCAGGCGGCCCCGGCCCGCAGGGCGGTGTCGATCCGGCCGGCGAGGGTGACGTCCAGCTCGGTGAGGCCCCCCGCGCTGTGGGTGGAGAGCGCGAAGCGCAGCGTCCGCCAACGGATGTCGATGTCGGGGTGGTGGTCCAGCGCCTCGGCCTGCTCGGCGACCGCGACGACCACCCGGATCGCCGACGGGAAGTCGGCCGCGTCGGCGGTGCGGACGATGGTGCCGCCGTCCCGGCTCCACTCCGGCAGGCCGGCCAGGGCGGCCGTGATCTCGTCCTCCGTCAGACGCGCTCTGCTGCTCATCGAACCGCTCCCGGGGGTCGGGGGTGACTGGTGAAGGGTCAGGCCTTCCGGCGCGGACGGGGCACCAGCTCGCCACCGCAGTTGGGGCAGACGGCGGCCAGGGCCTCGGTGCAGTCCGGACAGAAGGTGCACTCGTAGGAGCATAGGGACGCCGGGCCGTCCGCCGTCAGCGACACCGCGCAGCGTTCGCAGGTGTCGCGCATCTCCAGGGCCATGGTCTTCTCCGGATCGAGCACGGTCGAACAGAACGGGCGGAACAGGCAGGGCCGCCCGAACGTGCGGTGCGGGACAGGGCGCGCGCAACCGACGGAGGCGGAGGGTCGGTCAGCTGACGAGCAGCTTGGTGACGGCCACCAGGCCGACCACCACGATCACCCCGCGCAGCGCCGGCGGCGGCAGCTTGCGGCCGACCTTGGCGCCGAGCAGGCCGCCGCAGAGCGAGCCGACGGCGATCAGCCCGGCCGCGGCCCAGTTGATGGTCGAGGTGAAGAGGAAGAACACGGCGGCGACGCCGTTGACGATCAGGGCCAGCGCGTTCTTCACGCCGTTGATCCGCTGCAGGTCCTCCTGGAGCAGCATGCCCATCAGGGCCAGCAGCAGGACGCCCTGCGCGGCACCGAAGTAGCCGCCGTAGATGCCGGTCAGGAAGACACCGGTGAGCAGCGTCAGACCGCCGTCGGGGTCTCCCCCGGGCCGGCGCCGGGCGGCGACCGCCTTGGCCACCCGGGGCTGGATCACCACCAGGACGAGGGCCAGCAGGATCAGCGCCGGGACGATCGCGTCGAAGGCACTGCTCGGCAGTTCGATCAGCAGCACGGCGCCGACCAACCCGCCGAGCATGGCCGCGATGCCGAGGCGGACCAGCCGCCGGCCCTGGTCGGCGAGTTCCCGCCGGTAGCCGATCACGCCGCTGAGCGAGCCGGGCACCAGGCCGAAGGCGTTGGAGACGTTGGCGGTGACCGGCGGGATGCCGACGGCGAGCAGCACCGGGAAGGTGATCAGGGTCCCGGAGCCGACGATCACATTGATCATCCCCGCGCCGACTCCCGCCACCAGGACGGCGATCGCCTCCCAGAGCGTCATGGGTCACCTCTCGTCTCGGACCTGTCCGAGGCGATCATGCCGGACGTCGGGGTGTGCCTACCAGAGCCCGCCCACGATTCGGGACGTACACCACACGACCGTTCACCGGACGTAACGAGCGCGCCACCCGGCCGCCCCGGCCGGACGCCTCTCGCGCAGATTCCCGCCGGTGCGCCCCGGCGGGAACGTCGAGGGCCCGCCCCCGTACCGCACGGGAGGCGGGCCCTCGGTCCCGGGCGCGACGGTGACGCGTCACGCGACGGGTTCAGCTCACTCCGGGTCGATCTTCCGGTACTCGCGGGCCGGGTCCACCCGGGGGCGGGCGGCACCCTTGGTGTCGGTGTCCAGCGGGCGGGGACCGGCCGCCGGGTCGAGCGGGACCTGGGTGGCGGCCGGCGCCGGGGCGCTGGGAGCCGCGGCCGCGCCGCCGTTGATGCCGCCACCGTTCAGACCGGTGAACGCGCCGCCGAGGCCCTTGAGCGCGTCGCCGACCTCGCTGGGGATGATCCACAGCTTGTTGGAGTCGCCCTTGGCCAGCTCGGGCAGGGTCTGCAGGTACTGGTAGGCGAGCAGCTTCTGGTCGGCGTCGCCGTCGTGGATCGCCTCGAAGACGGTGCGGATCGCGGCCGCCTCACCGTCGGCGCGCAGCACCGCGGCCTGTGCCTCACCCTCGGCCTTGAGCACCTCGGCCTGCTTCTCGCCCTCGGCCCGCAGGATCTGCGCCTGCCGGGCACCTTCGGCGGTGAGGATCGCGGCGCGCTTGTCACGGTCGGCGCGCATCTGCTTCTCCATCGAGTCCTGGATGGAGGTCGGCGGCTCGATCGCCTTCAGCTCGACGCGGTTGACGCGGATGCCCCACTTGCCGGTGGCCTCGTCCAGCACGCCACGCAGACCGGCGTTGATCACCTCGCGGGAGGTCAGCGTCGACTCCAGGTCCATCGAGCCGATGATGTTGCGCAGCGTGGTGACGGTCAGCTGCTCGATCGCCTGGATGTAGCTGGCGACCTCGTAGGTGGCGGCCCGCGCGTCGGTGACCTGGTAGTAGATCACCGTGTCGATGTTGACCACCAGGTTGTCCTGGGTGATCACCGGCTGCGGCGGGAAGGGCACGACCTGCTCACGCAGGTCGATCCTGTTGCGGACCCGGTCGATGAACGGGACGACGATGTTCAGCCCCGCGTTGAGCGTCCGGGTGTAGCGGCCAAAGCGCTCCACGATCGCGGCGCTGGCCTGCGGGATGACCTGAATCGTCTTGATCAGCGCGATGAATGCCACCACGACCAGGACGACCAGGACGATAAGGACGGGTTCCACGGACTCTCCCCTAGACGACCAGGGCGGTCGCGCCCTGGATTTCGACGACGTCGACCTGCTGCCCCGGCTCGTAGACACTGCCGGGGTTGAGCGCGCGGGCCGACCAGATCTCGCCCTTGAGCTTGATCCGCCCGCCCTCCCCGTCGACTCTTTCCGCGACGACCGCGGTGGCGCCCGGAAGCGCCTCGATGCCCATCTTGACCTGCGGGCCCTTCCTGATCTGCCGGTACGCGATGGGGCGCACCACGGCCAGCAGGGCGACCGAGACCGCGACGAACGTCAGGACCTGCCACACCGCCCCGGCACCCAACCCGGCCACGCCGGCCGCGGCGAGCGCGCCGACGGCGAACATCGCGAACTCCGGCATCGCGGTGACGACCAGCGGTATGCCGAGGCCGACGGCGGCCAGGAGCCACCAGATCCAGCTGTCCACGTGTCCATCCTAGGGAGCGAAGGGCCTTCGAGGCGGTCAGTTCCCGCAGGTGGAGGGGCGGAAACCGGTCGCACGTGCGACCGGTCCGAGTTCAGCCGAGTTCAGCGGCTCCCGAGAGGGGCCGACGCGGGTCGGACGCCCGTGCGACCCGCCTCCGACCGGCGGCCCGCCGGACGTCCGACGCACGTCCGGCGCGGGCTCCGACCCACGTCGGGGGCGGGCTCCGGGGCGCCTCAGCCGAGCGGCAGGCCCTGCGCGGACCAGCGGTCGCCGTGGCGCTCCAGGGTCAGCGGCAGACCGAAGCACTTGGAGAGGTTGCGTGCCGTCAGCTCGGTGTCGATCGGACCGGCGGTGAGCACCTTGCCCTGGCGGATCATCAGCACGTGCGTGAAGCCCGGCGCGATCTCCTCGACGTGGTGGGTGACCATCGCCATGGCCGGCGCGAACTCGTCCTGGGCCAGTGCGCCGAGGCGGCGCACCAGGTCCTCGCGGCCCCCGAGGTCCAGGCCGGCGGCGGGCTCGTCCAGCAGCAGCAGCTCGGGGTCGGTCATCAGGGCGCGGGCGATCAGGGTGCGCTTCTTCTCGCCCTCGGAGAGGGTGCCGAACTTGCGCTCGGTCAGGCCGGCCATGCCGAGCCGGTCCAGCAGGGCGAGCGCGCGCGACTCGTCGGCCTGCTCGTACTGCTCCTGCCAGCTGACCGTCATGCCGTAGGCGGCGGTGAGCACCGTCTGCAGCACGGTCTGTCCGGCGGGCAGCTTGTCGAACATGGCGGCGCCGGCCAGGCCGATCCGGGAGCGCAGCTCGAAGACGTCGACCTCGCCGAGCTTCTCGCCGAGGACGGACACCTTGCCGGCGGTCGGGAAGAGGTACGTGGAGGCGATCTGCAGCAGGGTGGTCTTGCCGGCGCCGTTGGGGCCGAGGATGACCCAGCGCTCGCCCTCGGAGATGGACCACGAGACCTGATCGACCAGCGCGCGCCCCTCCCGGACCACGGATACGTCCACCAGCTCCAGCACGTCGCTCATGCCTATGCCTTCCCCAAAACAGAAATTCGGCCGTCGGTGCGGGCGGGGCATCCTACTCCGGCGGCCGGTGGGCACGGAGATGGGTGCGCCGCACGCGCATGGGCAAACCTACGCCACGCGGATGACCGCCGATTCCGTAGGCTGGCCGGATGCTCGCGACTCCTGCCGACAATCCGTACGAAGAGCCCCGTTCGGGGCGGCTGGCCGCCTGGGGCAATGCCCTGTTGGCCGGTCTGGTGGCGCCCGACAACGCCGCCGCGGCGGTGCTGGGCGGTGACGAGAGCCACCGGGTGACCGGGTTGCCCGGAGACGCGCCGGGCGAGCGGCACGGGCTCACCTGGGCGCTGGGCCGGTTGCGGGTGCTGGGGGTGAAGGGGCTGCGGCTGGCCCTGCCCTCCGCCGGGCACCCGCTGGGACTGACCGGTCCGGCGCCGTTCAACGAGCGCGCGCTGGGCGCGGGCGAGGCCGTGCTGGCGGTCGGGGCGCCGCTCGGGCTGGTGCCGGAGGTCGAGGTGTTCGGGCCGGTCGGGGACCGCTCCGCGACGGTGCTCTGGCGCTGCTCCGAGGTCAACGACACGCCCCCGGCCGACGTGCCGTCGCTGCACGAGGCCGAGCGCGAGCTGGCGGACGGGCTGCGGGAGGCGACGGCCCTGCTGGCCCGTCTCGACGTGGCCGGGGCGGGGCCCGAGGCGCTGCGGGCGCTGGAGGCGTTCAGGCGGCGCGGGCACGTCGAGCTGCTCGCCCCCGGGTACCCGCCGCGCGCCGTCCGGGTGCTGGAGTCGGCCCGGCAGGTGACGGCGCTGCTGTCGATCGCCTCGGGCGGCCACGGCTCGGCGGTCAGTGCCTCCGAGATGGCCTCCCGCGAGGCGGTGCTGGCCCCCCTGCGCCGGACCGCCCGCCGGGCCCAGGTGGCGGCGTACAACGCGCTGGTGGACGAGAAGGGCTGAATTCCGCCCCTCGGACCGGCCGGCGGGGTCCGGCGGGGGCGCTCCGCCTACGTCTCCCGGGCCTGGCCGTGCCGGACCGCCCAGAGCGCGGCCTGGGTGCGGTCGGCGAGGTCCAGCTTCATCAGGATGTTGGAGACGTGCGTCTTCACCGTCTTCTCCGAGAGGTGCAGGCTCCGGGCGATCTCCCGGTTGGAGCGCCCGTCGGCGATGTGACCGAGCACCTCGCGCTCGCGCTCGGTCAGGGCGGCGCCGCGGCCCTGCGGCTGGCGGGGGCCGTCGTCGGCGAGCAGCGCCTCCGCCAGCTCGGGCTGGAGCAGCACGTGGCCGGCGTGGACCGAGCGGATCGCCCCGGCCAGCGCCTCCGGGTCGACGTCCTTGTACACGTACCCGGCGGCGCCGGCCCGCAGCGCGGGGACCATGGTCCGGTGCTCGGTGAAGCTGGTGACGATCAGGATCCGGGCCCGGCTGCCCTCGCCCTTGAGCGTGCGCAGCGCCTCGATGCCGTCGACGCCGGGCATCTTGAGGTCCATCAGGACGACGTCGGGGTCGAGCTCCCGGGCCCGGTCGACGCCGTCCGCGCCGTCGGCGGCCTCGCCGACCACCTCGATGTCGTCCTGCACCTCCAGGAAGGTGCGCAGACCGCGGCGGACCACCTGGTGGTCGTCGACCAGCAGGACGCGGATCACTGGTGTGGTGTCAGGCACCGGGGACCTCCATCTCGACGACCGTCCCCTTCCCGGGGGCCGAGTCCAGGGTGAGCGAGCCGCCGACGGCGGCGGCGCGGTCGCGCATCGAGGCCAGGCCGAGGTGGCGGCCGGCGCGGCGGACGGACTCGGGGTCGAAGCCCCGGCCGTCGTCGCGCACGCGCAGGACGGCCCCGCGCGCGGGCGTGCCGGCCAGGGTGACGGTGACGCGCCGGGCGCCGGAGTGGCGCAGCGCGTTGTGCAGGGCCTCCTGGGCGACCCTCAGCAGGGCCGCCTCCTGGGCCGGCGGAAGGGCGCGGACGCCGTCGGCGGCGAAGGCGACGTCGGCGCTGTGCGCGCGGTCGAGGACCTGCGCCTGGGAGGCGAGGGTGGCGCTGAGGCCGTCCTCCTCCAGGGCGGCCGGGCGCAGCTCGACGACCACGGCGCGCAGCTCGTCGGCGGCCTCGGCGGCGAGCTTGGCGACCTCGGCGAGTTCGGCGCGGGCACGGGCCGGGTCGCGGTCGACCAGCTTGGCGGCGGCCTTCGCGGTGAGGCGCAGCGAGAAGAGCTTCTGCGAGACGGCGTCGTGCAGGTCGTGGGCGATCCGGGCGCGTTCGCCGGCCAGGGTCAGCTCGCGGCTGCGCTCGTAGAGGCGGGCGTTGGTGAGGGCGAGGGCGGCGTGCGCGGCCAGTATCCGCAGCAGTTCCTCGTCGTGGTCGGTGAAGCCCCCGCCGCCGCGCTTGTTGGCGAGGAAGATCACGCCCATGACCTGCGAGTCGTCCTCGGCGGCGTCGGTGTCGAGGATGGGCATGCCGAGGAAGGCGTCCATCTCGGGGTGGGCGGCGGGCCAGCCGCCGAAGGCGGGGGCCTCGCGCACGTCGGCGAGCCGGGTGGGGCCGGTCTCGTGCAGCATCTTGGCGAGCACGCCGTGCTGGCGGGGCAGCGGGCCGATGGCCTTCCACTGCTCGTCGGTGACGCCGTCGACGACGAACTGGGCGAAGCCGCCGTGGTCGTCGGGCACGCCCAGGGCCGCGTACTCGGCGCCGAGCAGGTCGCGGGCGGAGGCGGTGATCCGGCGCAGCACCTCGCGGACCTCCAGGTGGCGGCTCATCGCCAGCAGGGCCTGGCTGACGGCCTCAATGCCGGCCAGGCAGGGCTCGCAGGCGGGGAGCGGGCCGGGGGGCGGCGGGCCGACCGGGATCCGGTCGACCGGCAGCAGGCCGGCCGGGTGCCGGTGGTCACTGGGCGCGGTGGGCATACCGCCAAACTACCGCCGCCGGGTCGGCCGCCGCGTCGGTCCACGGGCGCGCGGGACGCAGGTCCGCAGACCTAGGGCGTGTGTCGTCACTCGCGTCGGATCAACGCCCGACGGGAGGGATGACCCACGCCCTGGGTACGCCGAGGGGCGGCCCGCCCCGTCACCGGGAGGGGCCGCCCCTGGGTGGGCGGTGCGGGCGTCAGCCCTTCTGCATGACCTCGGGCTCGTGGCGCCGCTGGAGCCGGGTCACGATGACGCCGATGACGACGGAAATCGCGATCAGCGCGCCCGCGTCGATCGCCCACTGGGCGACGGTGCTGTTCCACAGCGGGTCGTAGTCCGGGTTCTGGAAGTCCTTGTTCCAGGGGCCCATGAGGTGCGACAGGTCGAGCGTGGTGGCCACGATGCCGGTGCCCCAGCGGGCCGGCATCAGCCAGGCGGCCTGCTCCAGGCCGGGCTTGCCGAAGATCTGGAACAGGCAGCCGGTGAAGACGACCTGGACGATCGCGAACATGACCAGCAGGGGCATGGTCTTCTCGGCGGTCTTCACCAGTGCGGAGATCATCAGGCCGAACATCATCGCGGCGAAGCTCAGCAGGATCATGCCGATGGTCATCTCGATCACCGGCAGGTTCTCGACGATCAGGCCGTGCGCGGGCAGCTTGCGCGGCAGGAAGCCGACGGCGGAGATGATGGCGCCCTGGATCACGCTGAAGAAGCCCAGCACGATGATCTTGGACATCATGTACGCCGAGCGGGAGAGCCCGGTGGCTCGTTCTCGCTCGTAGATCGCCCGTTCCTTGATCAGTTCTCGGACCGAGTTGGCCGACCCGGAGAAGCAGGCGCCGATCGCCAGGATCAGTATGATCGTCGCGGCCCCGCTGTTCAGGTGGAGCTGCGTCTTCGGATTGGGCGCGAGCCCCGGTTCGTTGGGGATCAGCACGCTGACCGCGCCGATGACCGCCGGCAGCAGCACCGACAGCGCCAGGAAGCCCCGGTCCGAGGCGAGGACGGACACGTAGCGCCGGATCAGCGTCCACAGCTGCGAGCCCCAGCTCTGCGGCTTCGGCGGCCGGATGGCCTCCTGGACGATCCGCGCGGACTGCACGGCCCCGGCGTCCACGTCCGCGGAGTACTGCTGGTAGTGCACCGAGCCCCGGTAGCGGCCGGCCCAGTCGTGGTCCGGGTAGTTCTCGAAGGCCTGGAAGACATCGGCCCAGGTCTCGTACCCGAAGAAGTGCAGCGCCTCGTCCGGCGGGCCGAAGTAGGCCACCGAACCGCCCGGCGCCATCACCAGGAGCCGGTCGCAGAGCGCGAGTTCGGCCACCGAGTGGGTGACGACCAGGATGGTGCGGCCGTCGTCGGCGAGGCCCCGCAGCATCTGCATGACCTCGCGGTCCATGCCCGGGTCGAGGCCCGAGGTGGGCTCGTCCAGGAAGATCAGCGAGGGCTTGGTGAGCAGCTCCAGGGCGACCGAGACACGCTTCTGCTGACCGCCGGAGAGCGCGGTGATCCGGTTGTCGGCGCGCTTGTCCAGACGCAGCTCGTAGAGCACCTCGTCGATCCGCGCCTCGCGCTCGCGCGCCTCGGTGTCACCGGGGAACCGCAGCCGGGCCGCGTACTTGAGGCCGGTGCGGACGGTCAGCTCCTTGTGCAGGATCTCTGACTGCGGCACCAGGCCGATCCGCGAGCGCAGCTCGGCGAACTGCTTGTAGAGGTTGCGGCCGTCGTACAGGACGTCGCCGCGGTCGGCCGGGCGGTAGCCGGTGAGGGCGCGCAGCAGGGTCGACTTGCCGGAGCCGGACGGGCCGATGACCGCGACCAGGGACTTCTCCGGCACGCCGAAGCTGACGTCGTCGAGCAGGACCTTCTTGCCGCCCTTGAAGTCGACCTCGACGGTCAGGTGGCGGGCGGAGAAGGAGACCGCGCCGGTGTCGACGAACTCCTGCAGCTGGTCGCCGACCAGGACGAAGCTGGAGTGGCCGACCGTCAGACGGTCCTGCGGCCCCATCAACTGGCGCTGGACGGGGACGCCGTTGAGGAAGATGCCGTTGTGGCTGCCCAGGTCGACGATCTCGTACCGGCCGTCGGGCAGCTGGCGCAGCTCGGCGTGGTGACGGGAGACCTGGAGGTCGGAGACGACGATGTCGTTGTCGAGAGCGCGACCGATCCGGACGGTGTTCATCCCGGCGGTCAGGTTGCGGATCATCGTCGGCTGCGGGCCGCCGGCGTCGTGCCGGGGGGCCTGCTGCTGCGCGGCCTGCTGCGGGAACCCGCCCTGCTGGGGCGCCTGCTGGGGGAAGCCCTGCTGCTGCGGGAACGCCGGCGGCTGGGGCTGCCCGCCCCACTGCTGCTGCGCCGGCGGCTGCGGGGCCCAGGGCTGCTGGACCGGCGCCTGCTGCTGGAGGGGCGCCTGCGGCGCGGGGACGTGGCTGCGGCTGGTGGCGGCCTCGTGCCAGGCGGGGGCGGGCGCGGCGGCCTGGGCGGGCGCGGAGAAGCTCAGTCGGGGGCCGTTCTCGGCGTTGCCGAGGTTGACGACCGCGCCCGGGAAGAGCGGGGCCTGCTGGGTCCGGGCACCGGCGGTGTAGGTACCGTTGGTGCTCCCGTGGTCGTCGAGCTGCCAACCGGCCCCGTTGAACGAGATGGTGGCGTGCTGCCAGGAGACCCTGGCGTCGTCGAACGGGAAGTCCGACTGCGGGTTGCGCCCGATGGTGTAGGACCGCCCCGGCTCCAGAGTCCGCTGCTGTCCGTTGATCTCAATGACGAGTTGCGGCACTGCTCGCCTGCCCCGCTCTCTCGGTCCCCCGATTTTGCCCCCGGCCGGGGGTGTGATGATCCTGAATCTGACGGGGGAATCATTCCAGCCCGCCGCCCGTTGGTGAAAGTCACCCCCGGTGACTGTGACCGGGCGGCAACGATTCGCGGACGCCCCTGCCACCACCCCGGGAAGACGCTCGCGCGCCACCGCCCGGCCACCCGGACCGTCCGCACACGCCCGCGTCCGGTCCACCCTCCCGTCCACGACGCGGACGGGTGCCGTGACCGCGCCGGCCGGCGGGTAGCGTGGGAGTCACCATGAACGCATCGCCCTTGGCCGCCGAGCCGTTCCCCGCCCCGCAGCCCCGGACCGAGGACGAGCGCACCCTGCTCGTCAAGGTGTTCGGCAAGGACCGCCCCGGCATCACCGCCGGTCTCTTCGCCACCCTCGCCGGGTTCGGCGTCGACGTCATCGACATCGAGCAGGTCGTGACCCGGGGCCGGATAACGCTGTGTGCCCTGGTCACCCCGCCGACCGTGCCCGGAGCCGAGGGCGAGCTGCGCTCCACCGTGCACCGCTGGGCCGAGGAGCAGAAGCTCCAGGCCGAGATCATCTCCGGCATCGGCGACAACCGGCCGCGCCGCGAGGGCCGTTCGCACGTCACCGTGCTGGGCCATCCGTTGACCGCCGCCGCGGTGTCGGCGCTGACCTCCCGGATCACCGGCTCCGGCGGCAACATCGACCGCGTCTTCCGCCTGGCCAAGTACCCGGTGACCGCCGTCGAGCTGGCCGTCTCCGGCGTCGCCACCGACGAGCTGCGCGCCGCGCTGGCCCAGGAGGCGGCCCAGCAGCGGGTCGACGTCGCGGTGGTGGCGGCGGGCCTCGAACGCCGGGCCAAGCGCCTGGTGGTCATGGACGTCGACTCCACGCTGATCCAGGACGAGGTGATCGAGCTCTTCGCCGCCCACGCGGGCTGCGAGGAGGAGGTCGCCGCGGTCACGGCCGCGGCGATGCGCGGTGAGCTGGACTTCGCCGAGTCGCTGCACGCCCGGGTGGCGCTGCTGGCCGGACTGGACGCCGGGGTCACCGAGAAGGTCCGTGCCGAGGTCCGGTTCACGCCGGGCGCGCGGACCCTGATCCGCACGCTGCAGCGGCTGGGCTTCCAGGTCGCGGTGGTCTCCGGCGGCTTCACCCAGGTCACCGACCACCTGGTGGAGCAGCTGGGCCTGGACTTCGCGGCCGCCAACACCCTGGAGGTGGTGGACGGCAAGTTCACCGGCCGGGTGGTCGGCGAGATCGTGGACCGGGCCGGCAAGGCCCGCTGGCTGGCCCGCTTCGCCGAGCAGGCGAAGGTGCCGCTGGAGCAGACGGTGGCGATCGGCGACGGCGCCAACGACCTGGACATGCTGAACGCCGCCGGGCTGGGCGTGGCCTTCAACGCCAAGCCGGTGGTGCGGGAGGCCGCCGACACCGCGGTGAACGTGCCGTTCCTGGACACCGTGCTGTACCTGCTGGGCATCACCCGCGAAGAGGTCGAGGCCGCCGACCTGCTGGACGGCACGCCGACCGAGTAGCGCGCGACGCCGACCGAGTAGCGCGCGACGCCGACCGGGCAGCGCACCGACGGCGACGGCGAGAGGGGCGCGAGGCTGGTCCTCGCGCCCCTCTCGGCTGCCGGGCCGGTCGGCCCGGCCGGCTCAGTCCTGCGGCGTGTAGTACGAGACCAGCGCGGCCACGCCCGGCTCGACGCCCTTCCAGGAACCGCCGAAGCTCAACACCGCGACGGCCGCGGTCGGGAAGCCGCCGAGCCGCAACCGCTCCAGCGCCTCCCGGTCGCCCTCGTCGCCCGCCAGCACCTGGGTCAGCCCGAGCACGCCGGGGTTGTGGCCCACCAGCAGCACGTCCGCGTACTCCTCGGGGGTCTCCTGCAGGACGCTGATGATCTCGCCGGGGCTGGCCTCGTAGATCCGGTCCTCGTAGACCGTCCGGCGGGAGCGCTTCGGCAGCTCGTGCGCGGCGAGCTTCCACGTCTCACGGGTACGCAGGGCCGTGGAGCAGAGCACGTAGTCGGGGTTGATACCGGAGTCGGCGAGCCAGCGGCCGGCATCCGGGGCCTGGTGGCGGCCCCGGTCGGCCAACGGCCGCTCGTGGTCGTCGACGCCGTTGGGCCAGTCGGCCTTGGCATGGCGGAGAACGATGATCCTGCGGGGCGTGTCGGCGCTCATACCCAGCAAGCTTGGCAGAAAAGCCGCCCGGGGGCGCGATGCCGCCGGTTGCCGCCACCCTCAGGAGTGCAGGGTGTCATCATGGGCCGTTCACCGGCGGTCGGCACGCCGGAAGGCGGCCGGTGCGCACGTCGGGCCCCGGCCGACGGCCGGGCCGACGGCAGGCACGGCCGCGGGGGTGGCAGGCGTGGCCGCAGCGGCGGCGGGCACCGCCGCGGGGGCCGGTGCGCGGCCGGTCAGCCGATGTTCTGGGCCACCGTGGCGACGATGGCCAGCAGCACCACGATGCCGACGATCAGTGCGGCGAGCTGGCCGAGCTTCTTGTGACCGTCGGTGGGGTTCGGTTCGAGTACGGGCATGACCGGATTCTCCCACCCCGGCCACGCCCGTCCGTCACCGGGCCCCGCTACGCCGCGGCGCGCCCGGCCGCCGGGAGGACCGCCTCGTCCTCGATGTGCCGGGCCCGCGCGGCGCGCAGGCCGAACATCATCTGCGGCACCAGCAGGACGGCGAGGAAGCCCAGCGGCAGGTACCACTCGCCGGTGGCCTGGTACAGCCGGCCGATCAGGATCGGGCCGGGGATGGAGATCAGGTAGCCGACGCCCTGCGCGAAGGCGGAGAGCTGGGCGACCCCGCCGGCCGTCCGGGCCCGCAGACCGATCATGGTGAGCACGAGCGGGAAGGCGCAGTTGGAGAGGCCGACCAGGGTCGCCCAGACCCACGGCGCGGCGGCCGGGGCGAGCGCCAGTCCGGTGTACCCGGCGATGCCGAAGGAGGCGAGCAGGACGACGAAGAGCCGCTGGTCGCCCCGGCGGGCGGCGAGGTTCGGCAGCACGAAGGAGACCGGCACGCCGATCACCATGGTCAGCGCCAGCAGTACCCCGGAGGTGCTCTCGGAGATCCCGGAGTCCTGGAAGATCTTCGGCAGCCAGCCCATCACCACGTAGGCGCCGGTGGCCTGCAGGCCGAAGAAGCAGGCCATCGCCCAGGCGGTGCGACTGCGGGTGATCGGCAGCTTGGCGGCCGCGCCGGACGCCTTCTCGCCGCGCTCGCGCCTGGTCACCACGACCGGCAGCCAGAGCAGCAGGGCGAGCGCGCCGAGCGCGGCCCAGATGCCCAGCCCGAACCGCCAGTCGCCGCCGAGCGCGCTGGTCAGCGGCACGGTGACGGCGGCGGCGAGGGCGGTGCCGGCCGACAGCGACATGGAGTACAGGCCGATCATCGGGCCGACCTTCTCCGGGAAGTAGCGCTTGATCACCACCGGGATCAGCACGTTGGAGACCGCCACCCCGGCCAGCGCGAGCGCGGTGAGCAGCAGGAAGACCGCCGTGCCACCCGCGAAGGAGCGGGCCAGCACGCCGGCGGTGATCGCCCCCATGCCGGCGGTGACCACCGCGATCGGCCCGAACCGCCGCGCCATCCCGGGCGCGGCGAAGCCGAACAGGGCGAAGCACAGCGACGGGACGGCGGTGAGCAGGCCGGCCAGCGTCGGGTTCATCCCGAGGTCGGTGCGGACCTGGTCGAGCAACGGCCCGAGGCTGGTGACCACGGGTCGGAGGTTGAAGGCGGCGGCGGCGATCGCGACGGCGAAGAGCCAGCCGAGGTACTTGGTCCGGTCGGTGCCGGGACGGTCGGTGGCGGGCCGCTCGGTCTGCGGCCGGACCCCGGTTCGCGGGGAGGTGGTGGTGTCTGCTGCGGGTGGCATGGGAGCCATCATAGAATGATGGGATGAATTAGCGCATCCTCGACTTGGCATGATGTCCCGACCCGCCCGAAGCCGACCCACCCGCCGGCCGACGCCCCCACCGCCGACCCGAAGCCGCAAGGAGCCCCCCGTGGCGCTGTCCTCTCCGAGGCGCACCCCACTGTCCGACCAGGTGATCGCGCAGCTGCGCGCCCAGATCACCTCGGGCGAATGGCCCGTCGGCTCACGCATCCCGACCGAGGCCGCGCTGGTCGAGCAGCTCGGCGTCGCCCGCAACACCGTCCGCGAGGCGGTCCGCGCCCTGGCCCACAACGGGCTGCTGGACATCCGGCAGGGCTCGGGCACCTATGTGCTGGCCACCAGCGAGCTGGCCGGGGTCATGCACCGCCGCTTCGCCGACGCCGACCAGGCGCAGGTCGCCGAGCTGCGGGTCACCCTGGAGACCTCGGCGGCCGGTCTCGCCGCCACCCGCCGCACCGCGCGCGACCTCGCCCTGCTGGACGCCGCCCTGGCCCGCCGCGAGGACGCCTGGCGCTCCGGCGACGCCGAGGACTTCATCCAGGCCGACGCCGCCTTCCATCAGGCCGTGGTCGCCGCCGCCCACAACGACGTCCTGCTGGCCGTCTACGCCGACCTCGGCGAGGTCACCCGCGCCCACCTGAGGCACGACGTCGGCCCGGAGCTGATCGCGGAGCGCTACCTCGGCCACGACACGATCCTCGACGCGATCCGGGCCGGCGACCCCCAGCGCGCCTCGCTGGAGGCCGGGCGCGCGATCGGCGCCTGCACCCCGCCCGACGCCTGACCCCGGCCGGCGCCCGCGTCCCGGCCGGACGCGGGCGTCCGCGCGCACGCACGCGCGCCGACGGAAACGCCGCTGCCCGGCACCCCCTTCGAGGGAGTGCCGGGCAGCGGTGTGCGCGGGAGGCGTCAGGCGCCGATGGCGTGCAGGCCGCCGTCCACGTGGACGATCTCGCCGGTGGTCTTCGGGAACCAGTCCGAGAGCAGGGCGACGACACCGCGGCCGGCCGGCTCCGGGTCGGCCAGGTCCCACTTCAGCGGGGAGCGGGTGTCCCAGGTGGCGGCGAGGTCGGCGAAGCCCGGGATGGACTTGGCGGCCATCGAGCCGATCGGGCCGGCCGACACCAGGTTGACCCGGATGTTGCGGCTGCCGAGGTCACGGGCCATGTAGCGGGAGGTGGCCTCCAGCGCGGCCTTGGCCGGGCCCATCCAGTCGTACTTCGGCCAGGCGAACTGCGCGTCGAAGGTCAGACCGACGACCGAGCCGCCGTCCTGCATCAGCGGCAGCAGCGCCGTGGTGAGCGACTTCAGCGAGAACGCCGAGACGTGCATGGCGGTCGCCACGGACTCCCACGGCGTGTTCAGGAAGTTGCCGCCCAGGGCGTCCTGCGGGGCGAAGCCGATCGAGTGGACGATGCCGTCCAGGGTCGGCAGGTGCTCACGGACCTGGTCGGCGATGCCGGCCAGCTGCTCCTCGCTGGAGACGTCCAGCTCCAGCACCTTGACCGGCTTCGGCAGCTTCCTGGCGATCCGCTCGGTGAGGCTGGGCCGGGGGAACGCGGTGAGGATGATCTCCGCGCCCTGCTCCTGCGCGAGCTTCGCGGTGTGGAAGGCGATGGAGGACTCCATCAGCACTCCGGTGATCAGGATCCGCTTGCCCTCAAGGATTCCACTCATGCTCAGTGACCCATGCCCAATCCGCCGTCGACGGGAATGACGGCTCCGGTGATGTACGCGGCCTCGTCCGAACCGAGGAACCGCACGGTGTTGGCGACCTCGGCGGGCGCCGCGTAGCGGCCCAGCGGCACGCCCGAGACGATCTCCGCGCGGCGCTCGTCGCTGAGCACTGCGGTCATGTCGGTGTCGACGAAGCCGGGGGCGACCACGTTGACGGTGATGTTGCGCGGGCCCAGCTCGCGGGCCAGCGAGCGCGCGAAGCCGACCAGGCCGGCCTTGGAGGCGGCGTAGTTGGCCTGGCCCGGAGAGCCCGAGAGGCCGACCACCGAGGAGATCAGCACGACCCGGCCCTTGCGCGCGCGCATCATCAGCTTGGAGGCGCGCTTGACCACCCGGAACGTGCCGGTCAGGTTGGTGTCGACGACGGAGGTGAAGTCCTCCTCGGACATCCGCAGCAGCAGGGTGTCGTGGGTGATGCCCGCGTTGGCGACCAGCACCTCGACCCCGCCGTGGGCGGCCTCGACCTCGGTGAACGCCGCGTCGACCTGCGCGCTGTCCGTGATGTCGCAGCGCACCGCGAGCACGTCGTACTTGGCCAGCTCGGCGGGTACCTCACCCGAGCGGCTGGTGATGGCGACCTTGTCGCCCGCCTCGGCGAAGGCCAGGGCGATCGCGAGGCCGATGCCCCGGTTTCCTCCGGTGACGAGAACCGAGCGGCTCAACGATCCACCTCTCTCCGTAGGGTGCGCGCACGCGGAATGAGCACGCAGTGTGACGCTATCGGTCGTCCCGGGGCGGCGACGAATCGAGCTCCCACAGCGCCTCACCGAAGGAACTGTCGCAATCCAACAATCCGCGCCGGGACCGCTCCCACCCGATCCGCACCCGACCCGCACCCCGTCCCCACCGGCCCCGGCCTACCCTTGTGGCGTCCACTGCGGCGGTTCTCCGGGAACAACGCGACGGGGTGCACCCGTTGCCCCCGTGGTGCGGGACAACCGGGGCCGGCCGTACCGATTCCTGGACGGGCCCCGGCGCGCGGGGCCCGGCGGCCACGGCGACGAGCGAAGGCAGAGCACGGATGAGCGAGGCACAGCCCGGTACCACCCACCGGCGGGGACGACTGCTGGCCCTGGCCGCACTGGCGGCCGGCGCGGGAGCGGCCGCCTGGTCACTGCGCGACCTGCCGGCGGCCTTCGGACGACGGCCGGACGCCGCCCGCGAGGCCCGGGTGCGGAACTCCCCGCAGTACCGGGACGGCGTCTTCCACAACGCGCCGTCCACGCTGGCCCGGGCCAAGTCCGCGCCCGACATCGACCGGGACACCGTGCGCCGGATGCTGTTCGAGCGCGAGGGCCGGGTGCCCGCCAACCCGGTCCCCACCGTCCGCCCGGCCGGCGGACCGCGCCCGGCCGCCGAGGGCGTGGAGATCACCTGGTACGGCCACGCCTCCGCGCTGGTCGAGATCGAGGGCACCCGGGTCCTGCTCGACCCGGTCTGGAGCGACCGCTGCTCCCCCGCGGCGCACATCGGCCCCAAGCGTCTGCACCCGGTGCCGGTGGAGCTGGAGGAGCTGCCGCAGGTCGACGCGGTGCTGATCTCGCACGACCACTACGACCACTTGGACATGGCGACGGTCAAGCGGCTGGTCCGCAGCCAGTCCGCGCCGTTCGCGGTGCCGCTGGGCATCGGCGGCCACCTGCGCCGCTGGGGCGTCCCGGAGCACCGGATCATCGAGCTGGACTGGGACGAGACCTGCACGCTCGGCGAGCTGGCCGTCACCCTCACCTCCGCCCACCACTTCTCCGGACGCGGCCTGACCCGCAACACCACGCTCTGGGGCTCCTGGGTGATCGCCGGGCCGACCCGCAAGGTCTTCTACACCGGGGACTCCGGCTACTTCGAGGGCTACGCGCGGATCGGCGAGCAGCACGGCCCGTTCGACGCCGCGCTGGTGCAGATCGGCGCCTACGACACCGCCTGGGCCGACATCCACATGACGCCGGAGGACGCCGTCCTCGCGCACCGTGAACTGAACGCCGGTCTGCTGCTGCCCGTCCACTGGTGCACGTTCAACCTGGGCCTGCACCCGTGGGCCGAGCCGATCGAGCGGCTGCTGGCCGAGGCCAAGGCGCAGGCCGTCCCGCTCGCGGTGCCGCGCCCCGGCGAGCGGGTGGACGTCGACAACCCGCCGGAGCTGGACGGCTGGTGGGAGACGGTCGGCTGACCGGCCCGCCCCCGCTCGCGGGCCGCCGCGTGTCACCACCGGAATGCGCTGGCCCAATCCCCCCGAACGGGACATGATGCCGTGCGGGTACCCCGGTCCGGAGTACCCGCACCGTCATCCCCCCGACCAGGGAGCCCGCTTGCCTCCGAAGCCCCCGACCAGCGGTTCCGGCGCCCCGCACGGACGCGCCGTCGACCCGCTGTTCCTCGCCTACCCGCTGCGCGCCCTGGCCGACGCGGCACTCACCCGCGCGCGGGAACTCGGCGTCGAGCACGCCGACTTCCGCCTGGAGCGGGTCCGCAGCGCGTCCTGGCGACTGCGCGACGCCCGCCCGGCCGGCACCTCCGACAGCGTCCAGCTCGGCTTCGCCGTCCGGGTCCTGCTGGACGGCGCCTGGGGCTTCGCCGCCGGGGTCGACCTCACCGCGGCCGCGGCCGCGCGCGTCGCCGAACAGGCCGTCTCGGTGGCCCGGCTCTCCGGCGGGATCAGCCGGGCGGCCGGGTCGAAGGAGCGCGTCGAGCTGGCGGACGAGCCGGTCCACCCGGACGCCACCTGGGTCTCCGCGTACGAGGTGAACCCCTTCGACGTGCCCGACGCGGAGAAGACGGCGCTGCTCGCCGACTGGAGCGCGCGGCTGCTGTCCGCCGAGGGCGTCTCGCACGTCCAGGCCAGCCTGCTGACGGTGCAGGAGAACAAGTTCTACGCCGACACCGCCGGCACCGTCACCACCCAGCAGCGGATCCGGCTGCACCCCTCGCTGGAGGCCACCTCGGTGGACGAGCGCACCGGGGCCTTCGACTCGATGCGCACGCTGGCCCCGCCGGCCGGGCGCGGCTTCGAGTACCTGCGCGGCACCGGCTGGGACTGGGACGCCGAACTGGCCGAGCTGCCGTCCCTGCTGGCGGAGAAGATGCGGGCGCCGAGCGTCGAACCGGGCCGCTACGACCTGGTGATCGACCCGTCCAACCTCTGGCTGACCATCCACGAGTCGATCGGCCACGCCACCGAGCTGGACCGCGCGCTCGGCTACGAGGCCGCCTACGCCGGCACCTCGTTCGCCACCTTCGACCAGCTGGGCTCGCTGCGCTACGGCTCCGAGCTGATGCACGTCACCGGGGACCGCACCGCCGAGCACGGCCTCTCGACGATCGGCTACGACGACGAGGGCGTCGCCACCGGGTCCTGGGACCTCGTCAAGGACGGGGTGCTGGTGGGCTACCAGCTCGACCGGGGGATGGCCCGGCTCAAGGGCTTCGACCGCTCCAACGGCTGCGCCTTCGCCGACTCCCCCGCGCACGTCCCGGTCCAGCGGATGGCCAACGTCTCGCTCCAGCCGGCCGCCGACGGCCCCGACACCGAGGGCCTGTTCGCGGGCGTGGAGAACGGCCTGTACATCGTCGGCGACCGCTCCTGGTCGATCGACATGCAGCGCTACAACTTCCAGTTCACCGGCCAGCGCGCCTACGCCATCCGCGACGGCGAACTCGCCGGTCAGGTCAAGGACTTCGCCTACCAGGCCACCACCACCGACTTCTGGGGCTCGATGGCGGCCGTCGGCGGCCCGCAGACCTACGTCCTCGGCGGGGCCTTCAACTGCGGCAAGGCGCAGCCCGGCCAGGTCGCGGCGGTCAGCCACGGCTGCCCCTCCGCGCTGTTCCGCAACGTCAACGTGCTCAACACCCAGCAGGAGGCGGGTCACTGATGACCGCGATGCAGCCCCACGAACTCGTCGAACTGGCGCTCGGCCTCTCCCGCGCCGACGGCTGCGTGGTGATCGCCGACGAGGAGTCGACCGCCAACCTGCGCTGGGCCGGCAACGCGCTCACCACCAACGGGGTGACCAGGGGCCGCCGGCTCACCGTGATCGCCACGGTGGCGGGCGCCGAGGGCACCGCCTCCGGCGTGGTCTCGCGCGAGGCCGTCACCCCGGACGAGGTGGAGGACCTGGTGCGGGCCGCCGAGCAGGCCGCCCTGGCGGCCGGTCCGGCCGAGGACGCGCAGCCGCTGGTGGCCGCCCGGCCGGCCTCGCCCGACTTCGGCGAGCCGCCGGCCGAGACCTCGATCGAGGTCTTCGCGGCCTTCGCGCCCGCCCTCGGCGAGGCCTTCGCCCGGGCCGCCGCCCAGGGCGAGCTGCTGTACGGGTTCGCCCGGCACGAGGTGGTCTCCAGCTATCTGGGCACCTCCACCGGCCTGCGGCTGCGCCACGACCAGCCGACCGGCACGGTCGAGCTGAACGCCAAGACGGCCGACCTGTCCGGTTCGGCCTGGGCCGGCGCCGCCACCCGGGACTTCGCCGACGTCGACGTCACCGACCTGCACACCCAACTGACCAAGCGGCTGGCCTGGGGCGCCCGGAAGGTCGACCTGCCGGCCGGCCGCTACGAGACGTTGCTGCCGCCCTCCGCGGTGGCCGACCTCATGGTCTACATGAGCTGGGAGATGGGCGGCCGGGACGCCGCCGAGGGCCGGACGGTCTTCTCCCGGACCGGCGGCGGCACCCGGATCGGCGACAAGCTGGCCCCGCTGCCGCTGACGCTGCGCTCCGACCCGGCCGCGCCGGGCCTGGAGGCGGCGCCGTTCGTGCTGACGCACTCCACCGGCGGGGACTCCTCGGTCTTCGACAACGGCCTGGAGCTCACCGCCACCGAGTGGATCCGCGAGGGCGAGCTGGCCGAGCTGGTCACCACCCGGCACTCCGCCGGGCTCACCGGCCTGCCGCTGCGGCCGGCGGTGGACAACCTCGTGCTGGAGACGGCCGACCAGGCCTCCGCGCCGACGCTGGACGAGATGATCGCCCGCACCGAGCGCGGACTGCTGGTCACCTGCCTCTGGTACATCCGCGAGGTGGACCCGGCGACCCTGCTGCTCACCGGCCTCACCCGGGACGGCGTGTACCTGGTCGAGAACGGCGAGGTGGTCGGCGCGGTGAACAACTTCCGGTTCAACGAGTCGCCGGTCGACCTGCTCGGCCGGGTCACCGAGGTGGGCCGCACCGAGCGCTGCCTGCCGCGCGAGTGGGGCGACTGGTTCACCCGGGCCGCGATGCCGCCGGTGCGGGTCGCGGGCTTCAACATGAGTTCGGTGAGCCAGGCTTCCTGAGCCCGGCGCACGGGGGACGAGGGATCGAGGGTCATGGACGAGAAGCGCACGGTCAGAACCAGCAAGCGGCTGTCCCGCGTCCTGCGGCACGAGCCCGAGCTGGTCGGGATCACCCTGGACGGGGCGGGCTGGGTCGAGGTGGACGTCCTGCTCGCCGCGCTGGCGGCCGCGGGCATCCGGCTGACCAGGGCCGAGCTGGACCACGTGGTGGCGACCAACAACAAGCGCCGCTTCGCCTACTCCGAGGACGGCCGCTCGATCCGGGCCAGCCAGGGACACACGGTGGCGGTCGACCTCGGTCTGGCCGCCACCGTGCCGCCGGCGCGGCTGTTCCACGGCACCGCCACCCGGAGCCTGGACGCGATATTCCGGGAGGGCCTGCGGCCGATGGCCCGCCGGGACGTCCATCTCTCGGCCGACACCGACACCGCGGTGCGCGTCGGCGCGCGGCACGGCCGCCCGGTGGTCCTGGTGGTGGACGCCGCCGCGATGGCGGCGGCCGGCCACGCCTTCCGGATCAGTGCCAACGGCGTCTGGCTGACCGACGCGGTACCGCCGGAGTACCTCTCCCGGCCGCGGTAGCCCGCGCCGCGCGCCCCCGGTCTCGTCGGCCGCCCCCGCGCGGCGTACCGTGAAGTGGCCGTGCGGCGAGGCGCGCGGGTGCGTGGACGAGGGCGGTAGGACATGGGCAAGAGCGCCGGCGGTGGACAGGTCCACCGGATCACGGGGGCACGCAGCAGCCTCACCGAGGACGTCCGGGGGCGGCAGCGCCGCTATGTGGCGTCGATGCTGCTCCGGACCGTCTGCGTGCTGCTCGCGGTGATCCTCTGGGACGTCCAGCGGGTGCTGGCGTTCGTCGCGCTGGCGGGCGCGGTGCTGCTGCCCTACTTCGCGGTGCTGATCGCCAATGCCGGTCGCGAGCGGGCCCCCGGGCTGCCGAGCACGTTCGACGTACCGCCGGACACCCCGCTGATGCTGGGCCCCGGTGGTAGGGGTGGGGCGGGTGGTTCAGCTGATGCCCCTGTGGCACAGAGCGTGCCCACCGATTCTTCACAGGGGCGGAACTGACTGTCCGTTCTGCGGGGCTTTCTGGCGACTCCCTCGACAGAAAGCTCAAAAGAACCTCAGATTAATCATGCAAGACCTCCCCATACCGGGGCCATGCCGTGACATACTGCGTACGCGCTCCGCATCCCCCGTCGGAGCGACGGACCGACGCCGGGCGGCTCCCCCCGTGGCTGCCCGGCGTCGCCATGCCCGGACCTTTCCGGCGTCCGGGGCCGTGACAGACTGGCGGTGCAGACACCCCGCCTATCGCTGAGGACGGCACCATGGAATCCCCGGGCTCCCCGCAGACGCGGACGCCGGTCTGCTCGGCCAAGGGCTGCCGGGCGGACGCCCAATGGGTGCTGGTCTGGAACAACCCGAAGCTGCACACCCCGGACCGCCGCAAGACCTGGGCGGCCTGCGAGGAGCACCGCGAGCACCTCTCCCAGTTCCTGGGCGTGCGCGGGTTCCTCAGGGAGGTCGTCGCCCTCGCCGACTGGACCCCGCAGGACGCGGACCTGCCCTCCCGCTAGCGCCGTCCTCGCCGGGCCGCGGGCCCGGTCACCGCGCGGGTCAGCCGCCGATCGCGGACATCGGCCGCTCGGGCTGGAGGAACTCCGGGGCGTCTATCCCGGCCCCCGCCTTCTTGCCCCACATCGCCGCGCGCCAGAGTTCGCCGAGTTCGGCGTCGCCCGCGCCCGAGCGCAGCGCGGTCCGCAGATCCGTCTCACCGGTCGCGAAGAGGCAGTTGCGGACCTGACCGTCGGCGGTCAGCCGGGTGCGGTCGCAGGCCCGGCAGAACGGGCGGGTGACCGAGGCGATCACGCCCACCCGGCCGGGGCCGCCGTCGACCAGCCAGCGCTCGGCCGGGGCGGCGCCGCGGCGGGCGGAGGGCTCGGGGGTGAGCGTGAACCGGGTGGAGAGCCGCTCCAGGATCTCCTCGGCGGTCACCATCGCGGAGCGGTCCCAGCCGTGCTGGGCGTCCAGCGGCATCTGCTCGATGAACCGCAGCTCGTAGCCGTGCTCCAGGCAGCGGGCCAGCAGCTCGGGTGCCTCGTGGTCGTTGACCCCGCGCATCAGCACGGCGTTCAGCTTGACCGGCGTCAGCCCGGCGGCCTCGGCGGCGGCCAGCCCGTCCAGCACGTCCTGGTGGCGGCGGCGGCGGGTGAGGGTGTGGAAGGTGTCCGGGTCGAGGGTGTCGAGCGACACGTTGACCCGGTCCAGCCCGGCGGCGCGCAGGGCCTCGGCGGTCCGGGCGAGGCCGATGCCGTTGGTGGTGAGGGAGAGTTCGGGGCGCGGTTCGAGGGCGGCGCAGGCGGCGACGATCCCGACCAGTCCGGGGCGCAGCAGCGGCTCGCCGCCGGTGAAGCGGACCTCCCGGACGCCGAGGTCGTGCACGGCGACGGTGACCAGCCGGACGATCTCCTCGTCGGTGAGCAGGTCGGGCTTGGCCAGCCACTGCAGGCCTTCTTCCGGCATGCAGTAGGTACAGCGCAGGTTGCACCGGTCGGTGAGGGAGACCCGCAGGTCGACGGCCTGCCGGCCGAAGGTGTCGAGCAGCACGGCGGTCCCTTCCGGTGGGGTTGCGGCCGGGAGAAGCGGCCGACCCGGCCTCCGCAACCGCGGGGCCGGGCCAGCTTAGTCATCATCCGCCCGTCAGTGGGCGCCCAGCCCGGTCAGCGAGCGGACCTCCAGTTCAGCGTACTTCGCCGGGTCGGCCTTCTCCTTGGAGAGCAGGGTGCCGATCCAGCCGGCCAGGAAGCCGATCGGGATGGAGACCAGTCCGGGGTTCTCCAGTGGGAACCAGTGGAAGTCGGAGTCCGGGAAGAGCGAGGTCTTGGCTCCGGAGACGACCGGCGAGAAGAGCACCAGCGTCACCGAGCTGATCAGACCGGCGTAGACGGAGCTGACCGCGCCGGTCGTCGTGAAGCGCTTCCAGAACAGCGAGTAGAGCAGCGTGGGCAGGTTGGCGGAGGCGGCCACCGCGAAGGCCAGGGCGACCAGGGCGGCGGTGTTGAGCTTGCCCGCGAAGAGACTGAGCACGATGGCGACCGCGCCGATCGCGACGGCGGCCCACTTCGCGGAGAGGATCTCCTCCTTCTCGCTCGCCTTGCCGCGCCGGATGACGTTGGCGTAGAGGTCGTGGGCGAAGGAGGCCGACGAGGCCAGGGTGAGGCCGGCCACGACGGCGAGGATGGTGGCGAAGGCCACCGCGGAGATCACCGCCAGCATGATCGCGCCGCCGGTCGTCCCCGCGCCGCCGCCGAGCTTCTCGGCGAGCTGCGGGGCGGCGGTGTTGCCGGCCGCGTTGGCCGCCTTGATCGCCTTGGGGCCGACCAGCGCGGCCGCGCCGAAGCCGAGCGCCAGCGTCATCAGGTAGAAGCCGCCGATGATGCCGATCGCCCAGAGCACGGACTTCCGGGCGGCCTTGGCGGTGGGCACGGTGTAGAAGCGGACCAGGATGTGCGGCAGTCCGGCGGTGCCGAGCACCAGCGCGATCCCGAGGCTGAGGAAGTCGAGCTTGGTCGTCCCGGTGGCCCCGTACTTCAGACCCGGTTCGAGGAAGGCGGCGCCCTTGCCGCTGGCGTCGGCGGCGGCGCCGAGCAGCGCGGAGGGGTTGAAGTGGTACTTGGCCAGCACCAGCACGGTCATCAGCGCGGTGCCCGCGATCAGCAGCACGGCCTTGACGATCTGGACCCAGGTGGTGCCCTTCATACCCCCTATCACCACGTAGATCACCATCAGCGCGCCGACGGCGACGATGGTCAGGCGCTTGGCGCCGTCCCCGCTGACGCCGAGCAGCAGGGCCACGAGCGTGCCGGCGCCGACCATCTGGGCGAGCAGGTAGAAGATCGACACCACGATGGTGGAGATGCCGGCCGCGGTCCGGACCGGGCGCTGCTTCATCCGGAAGGCCAGGACGTCCGCCATGGTGTAGCGGCCGGAGTTGCGCAGCGGTTCGGCGACCAGCAGCAGGGCGACCAGCCAGGCGACCAGGAAGCCGATCGAGTAGAGGAAGCCGTCGTAGCCGGAGAGCGCGATGGCGCCGGCGATGCCGAGGAAGGACGCGGCGGACATGTAGTCGCCGGAGATGGCCAGACCGTTCTGGAAGCCGGTGAAGCCGCGGCCGCCGGCGTAGAAGTCGGCGGCGCCCTTGGTCTGCCGACCGGCCCAGACGGTGATGCCGAGGGTGGCCAGGACGAAGAACCCGAACAGGGTCATCGTCAGACCGCGGTGCTCGGTGGCGGAGCTGGCGAGCAGGCTCATTCGGCGGCCTCCCGGGGGGCGTGGACCACGGCGCCCTGGGCTTCGCGGATCGCGGCGGCGGGCGGGTCGAGCCGCCGGTCCGCGTAGCGCGCGTACCAGGCCGCGATGGCGAAGGTGGTGACGAACTGCAGCAGCCCCAGCACCAGGGCGACGTTGATGTGCCCGACGACCTTGGTCCCCATGAGACCGGGGGCGTAGCCGGAGAGCAGGACGTAGAGCAGGTACCAGAGGACGAACCCGATGGTGACCGGGAACGCGAAGCTCCGGAAGGACCTTCGTAGGGTGCGGAACTCCTCGCCCTCTTCGATGAGTTGGACTTCGGTAGGGGCAGTGGTGATCGGCGGCGATTCCACGCTGTCTCCTCACTCCTTAGGCGTAGTGGTCGCACCAGTGGAACGATCGGACGTGAGGGGCGTCACAGTCCGGATGCGCGCCGCGCAATGCTAGGAGCGTCGTGCCCGCCCCGAAAGGGATTGACCGTGATCAGCCATTCGTTCACCCTCTCGCGCTAGTCGATTGGCCGAAAACCATCACTTCCGGACAACGGAGAGGGGCGGCACCGCTGTGCGGTACCGCCCCTGCCGGAGCCTGTGGTGACGATGCGTCAGAAGGTGATCCGCACCTTCAGCGCGGAGCGGTCGTCCATCGCCCGGTAGCCGTCCGGGACACCGTCCAGGTCGACGGTGCGGTCGAAGACCAGGCCGGGCTCGATGGCGCCGGAGAGGACGTCCTCCAGCAGCTCGGGGATGTACGCGCGGGCCGGGGCGACGCCCCCGTTGAGCGAAACGTTTCGGCCGAACATCTGGCCGATGTCGACGCCGGCGCTGCCGCCGTGCGGCACCCCGACGTAGCCGACCGCGCCGCCGTCACGGGTGATCGAGATCGCGGTGCGCATCGACTCCTCGGTGCCGACCGCCTCCAGGACGGCGTGCGCGCCCTGCCCGCCGGTCAGCTCCTTGACCGCCTCGATCGCGGCCTCGCCGCGCTCGGCGACCACGTCCGTCGCCCCGAAGCGCCGGGCCAGGTCGGTACGGGCGGTGTGCCGGCCGAGCGCGATGATCCGGCCCGCGCCGAGCCGGTGTGCCGCCAGTACGCCGCACAGGCCCACCGCGCCGTCGCCGACCACCGCGACGGTGGCGCCGGGGCGCACGCCCGCGGTGACCGCCGCGTGGTGGCCGGTGGCCATCACGTCGGAGAGGGCCAGCAGGTGGGGCAGCAGCTTGTCGTCGCCCGCCGCCTCCTTGGGCAGCCGCACCAGCGTGCCGTCGGCGAACGGGACGCGCACGGCCTCGCCCTGGCCGCCGTCCGAGCCGACCTGGCCCCAGAAGCCGCCGTGCGGGCAGGAGGTCTGCAGCCCTTCGCGACAGAAATCACAGGTGCCGTCCGACCAGACGAACGGCGCGACCACCAGGTCGCCCGGCCGCAGGTCGCGGACCTCGGTGCCGGTCTCCTCGACCACGCCGAGGAACTCGTGCCCGATCCGCTGCCCGGCCACCCGCTCCGCCACACCCCGGTAGGCCCAGAGGTCGCTGCCGCAGATGCAGGCGTTCAGCACGCGCACCACGGCGTCGGTCGGGTGTTGGATCACCGCGTCCGGCACCTCCTCGATCCGGATGTCGTTGGGGCCGTGGATCACGGTGGCGCGCATGGGGGTTCGTCCTTCGCAGAGACGGCCGCGTGGGGGTGTCGAGCGGCCGGGGAATATTCGACTGGGTGTACGACGAATACGCGTCCCACTCTATTCCGGCCGGTCGGTACGAACATTTCGACCGAGGTCGGCCGCGACGGCGCTTATTCTGTTTGACCATGCATGCGATCCAGCCCGAGACGAACGGCGCGCCGCGGACCGTCCCCGTCCCCGCCCAGCGCTCCGCCGCCCCCGACGAGGGGTTCGCGGTGGTCGACGTCGAGACCACCGGTCTCGGCCGCTCGGACCGCGTCATCTCGGCCGGCCTCTACCAGCTGGACGCCGACGGCGAGGTCACCGACCACTGGTACACGCTGGTCAACCCCGGGCGCGATCCCGGCCCGGTCTGGATCCACGGCCTCACCGGCGACCTGCTGGCGGGCGCGCCGACCTTCCCGGAGATCGCCGAGGAGTTCGCCGAGCGGCTTCGCGGCCGGATCATGGTCGCCCACAACGCGCTGTTCGACTGGAACATGATCTCCCGCGAGTTCTCCCGGGCCGGCCTGCGCGCCCCGGTGGACCAGCGGATCTGCACCATGGTCCTCTCCCGCGACCTGCGGCTGCCGCTGCCCAACGGCAAGCTGTCCTCGCTGGCCGGGTACTTCGGTGTCAGCCAGCGCCAGGCGCACAACGCCCTGGACGACGCCCGGGTGCTCGCCGAGGCGTTCCGCCCCAGCCTGCACCTGGCCCGCTCGGGGGGCGTCCCGCTGCCGCTGCAGACCTGCGTGGCCGTCACCGACCTCGGCGAGGAGGAGCCCGCCTCCCCCGGCCGCGCCTCCTGGACCGGCTCCGCCTACCGGCAGGCCCGCAAGCGCCCGCCGTGCCCGTACCCGAACCCGGGGCGCTGGGAGGACGGCAAGCCGCTGGTGCAGGGCATGCGGGTGGCGTTCACCGGCGACACCGCGACCGACCGCGAGCTGCTGGAGGACCGCGCGGTGGAGGCCGGACTGCACATCGCCTCCTCGGTGAGCAGGCTCACCAGCCTGCTGGTCACCAACGAACCCGGCGCCTGGAGCGGCAAGGCCCGCAAGGCCCGCGAGGTCGGCACCCCGGTGGTCGGCGAGGACGCCTTCCTCCAACTGCTGCGCGAGGTCGCGCCGCACCCCGGTGCGTGAGCCGGGTGTGAGGTGGGCGTACCGTGCCCATGTGTACCGTTTTCTGCTCTCCCGGCGCTGGCTGATCACGCTGCTGATCGCCCTGCTGATGATCCCCGCCACCATCCGGCTGGGGTTCTGGCAGCTGCACCGCCACGAGGCGCGGGTGGCCCGCAACGAGCTGATCGCGCACGCCCTCACCGACCACCCGGTCCCGTTCGACACGCTGTCGGCCGCGCCCGGCACCCCGGTCGCCAAGGACCTGACCTGGCGCGCGGTGACGGCCACCGGGCAGTACGACCCGGAGCACGAGTTCGTGGTCCGCAAGCGGACCAACTCGGAGGAGAAGGTCGGCTACTTCGTCGTCACACCGCTCAGGCTCTCCGACGGCCGGGGCACCGTCCTGGTCAACCGCGGCTGGGTGGCCTCCGGTGAGTCCGCCACCACCTACCCGGCGGTGCCGGCGGCGCCGGCCGGGGAGGTCACCCTGGCCGGCCGCCTGCGCCCGGACGAGGTCGCGTCCGGCAGCGTCCGGGACCGGGCCGGCCTGCCGGACCGGCAGTTCAACCTGATCAGCAGCGACCAGCAGACCAAGGAGAGCGGCGTCCCCCTGCTCGGCGGCTACCTGGAGCTCACCGCCACCACCCCGGCCCCGGCCGACCAGCCCGAGATGCTCCCCGAGCCCAACCACTCCGACATCGGCCCGCACATGGCGTACGCGATCCAGTGGTGGCTGTTCACGGCGATGATCCCGGTCGGGTTCTGGGTCATGGTCCGCCGCGAGGCCAAGGACCGCGCCAAGGAGGCCGCCGAGGCCGAGGTGGAGCGGGAAGCCGTCCCCGCGTAGTCGCGGACGTGCCGCGAGCTACAGGACGTCCTCCAGCTCGCGCAGCAGCCGCACCTTGGCCCGGGCGCCGACCATGGACTTCACCGGCTCACCGCCCCGGAAGAGCATCAGCGTCGGCATCGACAGGACCCCGTACGCGGCCTGGGTCTGCGGATTGTGGTCCACGTCCACGGTGACCACGGTGAGCCGGTGCGCCTCCTCCTTCGCGATGTCGGCCAGGACCGGCACCATCTGGCGGCACGGAGGACACCAGTCCGCCGTGAACTCCACCAGGACCGGCCCGTCGGCCGCCAGTACCTCGGTCGCGAACGTGTCGTCCGTGACCTCCGGAACCCCAGCGATCTTCCCCATTTACCGCTCCTCCCACTCGACTGCCAACTCACACTGCGGCGTCTGCCAGGCGGCCTCGGCCGCCAGTTCGTCACGGGCCTGCTCGGCCCGGGCGAACTGTTCGGCCACCTGCGTACGGACCTCCTGGAGCCGGGCCACGCACTCGTCCAGCTCGGCCAGCTTGCGCCGGTAGACCTCCAACGAGGCGGGGCAGGAGTCCCCCTCCGGGTGGCCCGCCCGCAGGCACTCCACGAACGGGCGGGTCTCCTCCAGCTCGAAGCCGAAGTCCTGGAGCGTGCGGATCTGCTTCAGCAGCCGCAGATCGTCCTCGCCGTACGCGCGGTAGCCGTTGCCCGCCCGGCGGGCGGGCAGGAGTCCGAGCTGCTCGTAGTAGCGCAGCGCCCGGGTGGTCGTCCCCGCCCGCTCCGCCAGCTCACCGATCCGCATGACCGCACCATTCCTTCCGGCCGCCGTTCGAACGCCGTCGGGTACGACGGTAGACCTTGACGCGGGCGTCAAGGCCAGCGCACCGACACGGTCGGCCGAAACTCGCCGGTACCGGCACCGCGCCGGCCGGACCCGCCGCACCCCGCGCCCTACCCCGGCGCTCCCCCGACCCGGCAGGATGGGAGCCATGGATCTTGGACTGAAGGACACGGTGTACGTGGTCACCGGCGCCACCCGGGGCCTCGGCCTCGCGGCCGCCCGGGAGCTGGCCGCCGACGGCGCCCGGGTGCTGGTCAGCGGCCGGAGCAAGGAGTCCGTCGACGCGGCGGTGGCCGAGCTCGACGCCCTCGGCGGCGGCACGGCGCACGGCCTGGTGGCCGACAACGCGGACCCGGAGACCGCCGGGCGGCTGATCACCGAGGCGGTGGAGCGCTTCGGGCGGCTGGACGGCGTGCTGATCAGCGTCGGCGGCCCGCCGGCCGGCCCGGTGAGCACCGCTCCCGAGGAGGCCTGGCGCGGCGCCTTCGAGTCGGTCTTCCTGGGCGCCCTGCGGCTCGCCCGGGCCGCCGCCGAGGCGCTCGGCCAGGGCGGCGTGATCGGCTTCGTGCTCTCCGGCTCGGTCCGCGAGCCCATCGCCGGCCTCGGCGTCTCCAACGGTCTGCGGCCCGGCCTGGCGATGGCCGCCAAGTCGCTCGCCGACGAGCTGGGCCCGCGCGGGATCCGGGTGGTCGGCCTGCTCCCGGCCAGGATCGACACCGACCGGGTCCGCGAACTGGACGCCCTGGGCGGCGACGCCGCGGCCGCCAAGGCCCGCAACAGCGCCACCATCCCGCTCGGCCGCTACGGCACCCCGGCGGAGTTCGGGAAGGTCGCGGCCTTCGCGCTCTCCCCCGCCGCCTCCTATCTGACCGGGGTGATGATCCCGGTCGACGGCGGCGCCCTGCGCGGGCTCTGACCCACCGGCCGGGCGGGCCACGGCGCCTACCGAACCCGCGACCGCCCACGCCGGCCGCCGCGTCTCGCCGCGGCGGCCGGCTTCGCGGCGAGCACCCGCATCCGCAGGTCGGCGGGCAGCTCGGCCAGCCCGAGGCTGGACCGGGCGTCGTTGCGCGGACCGGTCTCGAAGTGCTCCACCAGCTCGGCCGGCTCACCCCCCGGGGTCAGCCGCACGGTGGCCCGCAGCCGCGGCCGCCCCGATCCGCGCAGCAGCCGGACGGCCACCCGTTCGACCTCCGGCAGGACCACCGTCCCGGTCTCCAGCGCCTCCTCCAGGGCCCGGGTGCGCAGCCGCAGCCGCAGCCCGGTCGTACCGGGCGTGGGGAGGGCGATGGTCGCCGGGCCGCTGCGGCGCAGTTGGACGAAGAGCCACCAGGCGGCGCCGGCCACCAGCAGGGCCAGCCCGGCGATCACCGCCGGCCACCACCAGGGCTCGTCCACCCAGCGGGTCCGTGACGCGGTGCTGAGGACCGGCCGGTCCGGTGCGGCGAGCGGCCACCCGTCGGGCAGGTCCGCCCCGAGCCTCCTGTAGAGGTCGAGCCCGCCGGCCAGCACCAGCAGTCCGGCCGCCAGCAGCAGCACCGCGACCACACCCAGCAGCACCCGGTTGACGGTGGACCGACTCATCGCACCCCTCCTCGTCCGACCCGCGTCCGCGCACCCGTACCGCACCACCCGCGCCGGGGCGGCACCCCGCTCACCCGGTCCCGCCGGCCTTGTCGGTGCCGCCGGCCCCGTCGGCCGCGGGCGCCCCGCCAACCTCGCCGGCCCCGCCGACCGCGGTGGCCCCGTCGCCCTCGCCGGGGTCGGCCACCGGCGGAAGGACCGCGGCGCCCTCCGGCGGTGGGGTCGGGGTGACGCCGGAGCGGCCCCGGCCGCGCTTCGCCTTCACGTCGAGCCGGAGCGGCCGGGCCAGCGTGACCCCGGCCAGCTCCGCGCGCAGCTGCCGCTGCACCGAGGCGGGATCCGCCGGACCGGTCAGCAGCACCTTCACCCGACGCCGGTTGACCCGGACCGTGAGGTGCTCGATGCCGGGCAGGCCGGCGGCCCGGTCGTGCAGGAGGGTGCCGAGGCCGGCCCGGTCGATGGCGGCGGACGTGCCGCCCAGCGGTCGCAGCGGGAGCCAGCGGCGCAGGCCCGGGGCCAGCGCGAGCCAGAGCAGCCAGCCGCCGAGCAGGACGGCCGCCCCGGCGCCGAGCAGCACCCAGGGGTCGTCCAGCCGGCGGGTGGCGAGTTCGTCGCCGAGCTCGGCCCGCCAGCGGCCGGCGGCGTGCCCGGTGCGCACGGCGATCACGTCGTAGAGCAGCGCGGTGCCGAGCACCAGGACGGCCACGGCGACCAGCGCGGCGGCCACCGTCCGGGGGGCCCGCAACCGGTGCACCTTGACCGTGACCGGCTGCGCGGTCTCCCCCTCCGCGATCTCCGTCGGGAAGGTCTCCGGCGCCGAAGTCTCCGGCGCCGAGGTCCCCGGCGCCGAGGTCTCCGGCCCGGCGGTCTCCGGCCCGGAGGGCTCCGTCGGGAAGGGCTCCGTCGGGGAGGGCTCCGGTGCCTGCTCGGTCATGCCGCCCCTCCGGTGACCAGCCGCTCGACGACCACCACCACCTCGGCGACCCTCGTCCCGGTCAGTCCGCCGACCTGCGCGACGATCCGCTCCCGCACGGCCCGGGCGAGCGCGGCGAAGTCGGCGGGGAACGGCAGGTCGACGGCGACCCGGACGGTGACGGTGCTGCCCGGTGCGGCGACCGAGACCTTCGGCGGGCCGCCCCGCTCCGCCCGGCCGCTCCACGCGTCGGCGAGGGCCTCACGGGCGGCGCGGGCGGCGATCCGGGCGTAGACCCGGTCGGCGACCCGCAGCCGCCCGCGGGCGCCGGGCTCCCGGCGGCGGGCGGCCGGGCCGGCGGGGGTGGCCATCAGCGGCGCCGGTCGCGGCCGCGCAGCAGATCGCCGAGGTCACCGATCTCGATGTCGCCCTCCAGCAGGCGCCCGACCACGAAACCGACCACGCCCAGCGCGGCCACCAGTAGGAACGCCGCGAAGCCGCCGAAATAGCCGGCGAAGCCGAGGGCCATACCCACCACCAGGCCGACGATGGCCAGGTTCATCCGCTACTCCTCGTCTTCCGCTGCCGCCCCGCCGTGGGGGCTACTTCAATTTGGGCCGCTGTCCGGAGGGGACGCTCTCCTCTTCCTCCTCCTCGACGTCCGGCTCGTCGGGCAGATGGACGTCGTTGACCGCGATGTTGACCTCGACGACCTCCAGGCCGGTCATCCGCTCGACCGCGTCGATGATGTTCTCCCGTACCTGGCGGGCCAGTTCGGGGATGACCACGCCGTACTCGACCACCAGCGCGATGTCGATGGCGGTCTGCTTCTCACCCACCTCGGCCTTGATCCCGCGTCCGATGCTGGACTTGCCCCCGGGCACCCGGTCGCGCATCGCGCCGAAGGTCCGGGACAGGCCCGAGCCGAGGGCGTGGATGCCGGATACCTCGCGGGCGGCCATCCCGGCGATCTTCTCGACCACGCCGACGGCCAGGGCGGTGCGGCCGCGTTCGGCGACCACCCGGCCGGCGTCGGCCGCCGGGGCACCCGGTCCGGGGGCGGCGGGGTTCTTGTGCATGGTGGCGGGCGTCGGAGTGTCAGGCATGGGCGGTTCTCCCGTCGTACGGCTCCAGCTATATCGCAAATCGCTCCAACTCTGGCATTTCGCCACGACTTCCGCCCCCGGAGCATCGACCGGCGACACGCGGGAACGCCGAAGGCCCGGCTCGCGGGGCGGTTCCCCGGAGCCGGGCCTTCGGCATGATCGCGCGTTCAGTCGCCGATGCCGGCCAGATCGCGCAGACGACGGGCCTGCGCCACCCGTTCGGCCGAGCGCTGCTCGTCGTACGAGCGGCCGCCCGCCCCCTGGAGCAGTGCCTTGGTCTCGATGACGGCGCTGCGCGGGGCGGCCAGCAGTGCGGCCGCGAGGTCGCGGGCGGCGGAGTCCAGCTCCGCGCCGGGGACGGCGAGGTTGGCCAGACCGATCGCGGCGGCCTCCTCGGCGCCGACCCAGCGGCCGGTGGCGCAGATCTCCAGGGCCCTGGCGTAGCCGACGAGTTCGGTGAGCGGCTTGGTCCCGGCCAGGTCGGGCACGAGGCCGAGCGAGGTCTCCTTCATGGCGAACCGGGCATCGTCGGCGACCACCCGCAGGTCACAGCCGAGGGCGAGCTGGAAGCCGGCGCCGACGGCGTGACCCTGGACGGCGGCGATCGAGACCAGGTCGGGCCGGCGCCACCAGGAGAAGGCCTCCTGGTAGGAGGCGATGGTGTCGTCGAGATCCTTGTCCTCGGCGGCGGCCAGCTGGAGGAAGGTGCGCTCGCCGGGGATGCCCTCGGGGGTGAACATCGCGCGGTCCAGGCCGGCCGAGAAGGAGAGGCCCTCGGCGCGCAGCAGCACCACCCGGACGCCGCCGGGCAGCTCCCGGCCGACGGCCGCCAACGCGCGCCACATCGCGGGCGACTGGGCGTTGCGCCGTGCGGGCTGACAGAGGGTGACGACGGCGAGTTCGCCGTCGATCTCCAGGCGGACGCCGTCCTGCTCCCAGTGCGAGGCCTGCGGGTCGGTGGCGGGGGCGGTCATGCGGGAACCTCCGGTGGCGAGGGACTTGGCTACCGGAGAGTAACAAAACTGGGCCCGCAGCGGCAGGGCCATGACGGCCGCCGTCGCGGAAGGGCCCGCGCCGCGGCCGGGCACGCGGTGGCGGACATGACGATCGGCGGCCGGTTCGCTCTGACCGGGGGCGGACGATCAACCATCGTCTCCCCGGCCCGCGCCCTGCCGCCGAGTCATCCGCCCATGAACTGACGGACCGTCAGGAGCTCGCTCCAGCAGTAGCTTTGTTCTTGCCCCGCGTGGCACCGCCGCGGCCCCGGAGGATCACTCCGGACTCGCTCAGCATCCGGTGCACGAAGCCGTACGAGCGACCGGTCTCCTCCGCGAGAGCGCGAATGCTCGCCCCGGAGTCGTACTTCTTCTTGAGATCGGCCGCGAGCTTCTCACGCGCGGCACCGGTCACCCGGCTGCCCTTTTTCAGAGTCTCGGCCACCCGTGCCTCCTCGTAGCGTTGCTCGGTCAGATTCCCATGATCACCCATCCACCGCCTCCTGGCCACCCATTCGACAAGGTCGATGCCGGGAATGCGTGGTCCGCCGGTGGTGATCCGAGCGCACAAGGGCGCTCACGCAGAGTGCACGCCCCCGGGGTGATACCGCCATTCGGCGCGAAAGAGCTGATCAGCAGCGTCGGCCCGACCACGATCGAGTGGCGGGCCGACGGAAGCTTCTCAAACGGAATCCCGGACCTCTTCATTCCCGGACACGCCGTAAGTACTAGATTTTCTGGTCCAAAGAGTGGATGAGGTGTCTACTCCGGGCTGGACGGAAGCCGGGCCCGGGTCAGGCCAGCGAGACCAGGTCGTGGTACGCCGGGCTCCAGAGGTCCTCCACGCCGTCCGGCAGCAGGATGATCCGCTCCGGCTGGAGCGCGTCGACCGCGCCCTCGTCGTGGGTGACCAGCACGACCGCGCCGCTGAACTCGCGCAGCGCCCCGAGGATCTCCTCGCGGCTGGCCGGGTCGAGGTTGTTGGTGGGCTCGTCGAGGAGCAGCACGTTGGCGCTGGAGACCACCAGCGCGGCCAGCGCGAGCCTGGTCTTCTCGCCACCGGAGAGCACCCCGGCCGGCTTGTCGACGTCGTCGCCGGAGAACAGGAACGAACCGAGGATCTTGCGGATCTGCACCAGGTCGGTGTCGGGCGCCGAGGAACGCATGTTCTCCAGCACCGTGCGCTCCGGGTCCAGGGTCTCGTGCTCCTGGGCGTAGTAGCCGATCTTCAGGCCGTGGCCCGGGATCACCTCGCCGGTGTCCGGCTTCTCCACCCCGGCCAGCATCCGCAGCAGGGTGGTCTTGCCGGCGCCGTTGAAGCCCAGTACGACGACCCGGGAGCCCCGGTCGATGGCCAGGTCGACGTCGGTGAAGATCTCCAGCGAGCCGTAGGACTTGGACAGGCCGCTGGCGGTCAGCGGGGTCTTGCCGCAGGGGGCCGGGTCGGGGAAGCGCAGCTTGGCGACCTTGTCGTTCAGCCGGACCTGCTCCAGACCGGAGAGCAGCTTGTCGGCACGGCGGGCCATGTTCTGCGCGGCCACCGTCTTGGTCGCCTTGGCGCGCATCTTGTCGGCCTGCGCGTTCAGGGTCGCGGCCTTCTTCTCGGCGTTCGCCCGCTCGCGCTTGCGGCGCTTCTCGTCGTCCTCGCGCTGCTGCTGGTACTGCTTCCAGCCCATGTTGTAGACGTCGATCGCGGAGCGGTTGGCGTCCAGGTAGAAGACCTTGTTGACGACCGTCTCGACCAGTTCGACATCGTGCGAGATGACGATGAAGCCGCCCTTGTACGTCTTCAGGAAGTCCCGCAGCCAGACGATCGAGTCGGCGTCGAGGTGGTTGGTGGGCTCGTCGAGCAGCAGCACGTCGGAGTCCGAGAAGAGGATCCGGGCCAGCTCGACGCGGCGGCGCTGGCCACCGGAGAGGGTGTGCAGCGGCTGGGCGAGGATGCGGTCCGGCAGACCCAGCGCGGCGGCGATGGTGGCCGCCTCGGCCTCGGCGGCGTACCCGCCCTTGGTCAGGAACTCGGTCTCCAGGCGCGCGTACTTCTTCATCGCGTTCTCCTGGGTGGCGCCCTTGCCGTTCGCCATCCGGTCCTCGTTCTCGCGCATCTTCCTCAGCACGGTGTCGAGGCCGCGGGCGGAGAGGATGCGGTCCTTGGCGAGGACGTCGAGGTCGCCGGTGCGCGGGTCCTGCGGGAGGTAGCCGACCTCGCCGGAGCGGGTGACCGTGCCCGACGCCGGCATGCCCTCGCCGGCCAGCACCTTGGTGAGCGTGGTCTTCCCGGCGCCGTTGCGCCCGACCAGACCGATCCGGTCCCCCGGAGCGACCTTGAAGCTGGCGGACTCGATCAGGATGCGGGCACCGGCGCGCAGCTCAAGGGCGTTGGCGGAAATCATGGCTGGGACTACTCCTGGGACGTGGGCGGGCACCTGGTCATGGCACAGGGCCGGGGCAGCGGAAGGGGGCGTCGTCGGCAGATCGGCGGCCCGCGCGCAGCGGTGCCGCTCGTCCGCTAGTGCCCGGAGAGAACAGCCATGACGGCAAGTCTACCGGGCCCCGTGACGGAGCCCGGAGGAATTCCCCGCGCGGGTAGCGGTCTCAGGGCTGCGGGGTGCCCTCCGGGGCGGCGCAGCTGCCCTGCGGGCGCACGGCGGCGAAGGTCTCGGCCGGGCTGCCGCAGGCCGCCTCGGGCGCCGCCGCCTTGGTGTCGAACACCTTGGGGCCGACGATCGGACCGTCCGTGATCAGCACCCGGCGGCCGTCCAGGGCCTTCAGCGAGACCGCCGGCCCGGCGCTGAGCTGCCAGCCGGTGCTGTCCAGCCGGTAGCCGGTGACGCCGCCGGAGACCGGCTGGCCGGTGCTGTCGGCGCAGCTGCGCGGGACGAGCACCGCGTACTCGGTGCCCACCGAGCGGGTCGGGTCGTAGACGCAGTTCCCGGCAGGCTTGGAGTTGTAGCGGAGGTCACCGTCGGCGTCGCGGAAGCCCATGGTCAGGTTGGGCGTGACCACGGCCACCCAGGGCGAGGACTGCTGGACGGTGTACAGGGCCGCGGCGGCGCGCTCCCGCTGGAGCTGCTTGCGCTGCTCGTCGGTCCGCTTGTCGGCGCCCGGCTCGCCCACGCCGGCCAGCCAGTCCTCCAGACCGGGCACCGCGCGGTGCCAGCGCACCTCGTGGTCCCCGGGGCGCACCGAGGTGACCAGGCCGTCGTCCCAGACCACCACGGCGTTCTCGCCCGCCATGGACAGGTACAGCGCGGTGGCGCCCTCGCGGCGGTACGACCACGCGTGCTCGCCGGTGGCCCGGTTGTAGGCCTCCAGGCCGGGGCCCACCTTCAGCTCCAGACCGTCCGTCCCCAGCGACTGCGCGTTGACCGGGCGGGCGCTCGCGCCACCCGGCTCGGCCACCCGGTCCCCGAACGGCACCGCCTTGTTGGCATGCGCGGCCGCGCCCGCCACAAGGACCAGCAGCACCGCCAGGGCAGGGAGGATCGATCGGGGGGTGAGGACACGCAGCGGCTTCCAGGACACGGGCGGAGCGTACCTTTCGACACCCTCACGAGTCAGCCGGGGCCCGCCGGGCGTCCGGGGAGTGGATGCGTGAACGGCCGGTTCGCGCCCTTCACCGGATCCACCCGCCCACCTGCGCCGTCGGCCCCCGCCCGCCGGGACGGCGCCGCGGGCGGCCGGACGGCGTAGGCCCTCCAGGGCCGTCCGGACTGTTACAGAGGTGATACACGAAGCATTGCGGCAGACGGCGTTCGAATATCGCCCACTTTAGGGTGACATTCGGCTTTTCCGACGCCCCGGGGCCCTACTGTCTGTGCGCGGGGTATCACGGTCCGTCCCGCCACCCCCGCCCCGTGACGCCCCGAGGAGAGCCCATGCGACTCGGCCGCCTGACGCTGGCCGCCGCCGCCCTGCTGATGCTGACCACCGCGAGCGTCCCCGCCGGGACGCCGCTCAGCCAGACCGAACGGCACGCCCTCTCCTCCGACGGCATCCAGCCCCGCGGCGCCGCCCCCCGGCCGGCCGTCCAACGGCCGAAGCACGAGGCCCCGTTCGGCGCCTTCGTCGGCTCCTGGGACAAGTACATCCCCCAGCTGGGCCGCTACGCGCAGTGGCTGAACAACGCCAACCTGCAGGTCGGCCACACCTATCTGGCCGGAAACAGCTGGGCGGACATCGAGGGCGAACCGGTGGTGCTCGGCATGTGGTCGCAGTGGCGGCTGGCCGACCCCTCCCGGATGCTGATCCTCGGCGTCCCGATGCTCGTGCCCAACGAGGCGAACGTGCCGGACGGCGAGGTGGCCAAACTGCTCGCCCAGGGTGCCCGCGGCGACTTCGACCGGCACTTCCTGCGGCTCGCCCACCGGCTGGTGGCCCTCGGCGGCGCGGACACCGTGCTCACCCTCGGCTGGGAGATGAACGGCGTCACGTACACCCACCGCTGCAAGCCCGACCCGACGGCCTGGAAGGCGTACTGGCGGCGGATCGTCGCCGTGATGCGCTCGGTGCCCGGGCAGCGGTTCCGCTTCGACTTCACGCCCAACCGGGGGCTGGACGCGATCCCGTGGACCAAGTGCTACCCCGGCGACGACGTGGTCGACATCATCGGCATGGACAGCTACGACCAGCCGGCCGGCGCCACCTTCGACGACTACGTCCGCGAGCCGTACGGGCTGCAGGACCAGGTGGAGTTCGCCGCCAAGCGCGGCAAGCCGGTCTCCTACCCGGAGTGGGGGCTGTTCCGCAACGGGGACAACCCGGAGTTCGTCCAGCGGATGGTGGAGTGGATCCGCACCCACGACACCAGTTACCAGACCGTCACCGACTACTGCCCGCACGGATTCTGGCAGTGCGGGCAGAACCCGCGCTCCAGCAGCCGGTTCAAGCAGCTGATGGCCGGGTCCAAGGGGGCGCCGCTCGCGCCGGCGCCGACGCCCCCGGTGCCCGCCCCGGCCCCGGGACTCACCCCCTCCGCCACGCCGTCGGCCCCGGCCACCCCCTCGGCCACCCCCTCGGCCGGCCCGTCGCCGTCCGCCTCCGCGACCGCCGCCGGGGCGGCGGCCGCGTCGTCCTCGGCACCGGCCCCGCCGTCGCCCTGGGCCACGCCGCCGCTCCCGGCCGAGGCCTCACCCGCGCCGAACGGCCTGCCGGCCCGGCGCTGACGGCCGGCACCCGGACCCGCCGGCGGGCGGTCAGCTCCGCCGGCGGGCCGCCAGTGTCTCCTTGAGCCTCGGCAGTCGGGTGCGCAGCACATGCACCGCGGCCTGCCGGACCCGGACCGAGCCCGCCCGGGCGGCCGCCGCGGGGGCCGGCCCGCGCGGACCGAACAGCAGCCGCTGGTTGGGCAGCTGGTCCGGCCGCCAGCGCTGCTTGTACGGCTCCTGGCCGCGCAGCAGGCTGAGCACCGGGATCCCCGCGTCGACCGTCTCGTCCAGTGCCGCGCCGAACAGCAGGCCGGCGATGTCCAGCCGCTCCCGCAGCTCCGGGTGCGCGCCGTACAGGTAGAGGCCGCCGAAGGACGGGCAGAGCAGCAGCAGGTTCACCGCGACCAGCTCGCCGTCGAGCCGGTACTGGTGGACGGCGGCGCGGCCGGTGGCGACCAGGCCGGTGGTGGACTCGACCAGGTGCCGGGCGAACCGCTCGGTCCGGTGCTCCGCCGTGACCCCCCGCTCCCGCCACTGCAGGAAGTGCAGCCTGAGCAGCCCGTCCACGGCCTCGGGCACCTCCTCCGGGGGCGTCGAGCGGACCTCGACCCCGGCCTCCGCGATCTTGCGCAGCTTCACCCGGCTGCGCTGGGCGGTCTTGCCGGGCACCCGCTTGAGCAGCTGCTCCATCGGGACGGCCGGCAGGTACTGGCAGAGCGAGTCGGCGAACCGGCTGCGGCGGCCGCGCCACTGCTCGAAGACCCGCTGGACGGCCGCCTCGGGGCGCACCTCGCGCAGCTCCAGGGTGTGCCAGGGGCGGGTGAGCGGGAGGGCGGCGGCGAACTCGGCGGCGGCCCGGTCCGCGCAGGAGTCGTCGAGCAGGATGTCGGTGAAGTCGATCAGCCCGTCGCCGAGGCCGGTCAGCCCGCCGAACGGGCCGCGGCGCCGCTGGAACGCTCCCGCGCCGACCAGCCGGCCGTTGCGGCGGACCAGCAGCACCAGCAGCTCACCCGCACGGCCGTACTGGCGCCACCAGGAGCGCTGCCAGACGGCGGCCTGGAAGAAGGTGGCCGTCCGGCAGCGGGTGACCAGGTCGTCCCACTCCTCGGCGAGGACGTCGAGGGCGTCGTCCTCGCGGCGCAGTTCGGTGGTCCAGCGGGGGGCGCCGGCCTGGGTGGGCAGGCCGGCGGTGACCGGCGCCTCGGTGCTCATCGGCTGCTCCCGGCGGCGCTCTTCTCCTGGGCCGGGGCCTTCTCGGCGGGCGTCTTCTCGGCGGGTGTCTTCCCGGCCGACGTCCTCTCGGCGGCCGCCTTCCCGGTGGGCGTCCGGTCGGCGGGCGCCCTCCCGTCGGCGGGCCGCTCCGCCGGCTCCTCGACGCGCGGGCGCGGGGCGGTCGGCACCGGGCCCGCGCCGGGCTCGGCGGCGGCCGGCGCGGGCTCGGTGCCCCGGCGACGGGTCATCATCACCAGCGCGCCGATCAGCACCCCGGCGGCGGCGCCGACCGCGACGTCCAGCTGCGCGGAGGGCGTGGTGGGCTTGTCCGGCTCGGCGGCGGGGGCCAGTGGGACCAGCCGGACGCCGGTCTCCTTGCTACTGGTGTTGGCGAAGACGACCAGCGAGCGGGCCACCGCGTCGGCGGTCTGGACCGCCTCCTGCGGCCGCGTGCCGGTACCGGTGATCTCGATCATCGGGGCGTCCGGGGAGGTGGTGCCGTGCACCAGGGCCTCCAGCTCCGCGCGGCTGTGCCCGGTCTCGGCCGCGGCGGCCGCGAGCACCTGGGGCTGCCCGGCCAGCCGGCCGTACGCCTGGGCGAAGTTGACCGCCGTGACACTCTCCCCCTGGGTCTGCGGCACCACGATCACATAGGAGTTGGCGGCGTACGAGGGGTGGGCGACGACGGCGTACCCGGCGCCGGCGGCGGCGCCCAGCGGCACCGCGAGGACCACCGGCCACCAGCGGCGGGCCAGGCTGCGGACGCTTCGGCGCGGTTCGGACATGGGGTGCTCCTTGGATATGGGGGCCGCCCGGCCGGCGGCCCGGGGGTTCGGCGGCTGCCGGCGGCTCAAGCGGGTGCCAGGCGGTCGTAGAGGGCGCCGAGGTCGGCGGCCACCCGGACGATGTCGTAGTGGCCGACCGCCGGGGGCCGGGGCAGCGGCTCGGTGCTGTGGTCGTTGAGGTGGCGCAGCTCGCGCAGCGCGGCGGTGTAGGCGGCGGCCTCGGAGGGGATCCGGCGGGCCTGCGGGGCGGCGGTGGGCGGGAGTTCGTCCAGGGCCGGGCAGGCGCTGTGGCGGACCGGCAGGCCGGCCGCGAGGCCCTCCAGGACGCCGAGGCCGAAGGTCTCCTCGGTCGAGGGAGCGGCCAGCACGTCCAGCGCCGCGAGCAGGTCGGGGACGTCGTCGCGCTCACCGGTGAGCACCAGCCGGTCCCGGACGCCGAGTTCGACGGCGCGCCGCTCCAGGGCGGCCCGCTCGGAGCCCTCGCCGACCAACACCAGCCGGGCGGCCGGGTCGAGGTCGGCGAGGGCCTCCAGCAGGACGTGGAAGCGCTTGCCGGGCACCAGCCGGCCGACCCCGCCGACCACCCAGCTCGTCTGCGGCAGGCCGAGGTCGGCGCGCAGCCGGTGCCGGGCGGCGGCCCGGTCGCTGTCGGGGCGGCGGTAGCGGGCGGTGTCGATGCCGTTGGGGATCAGTTCGACCCGGCCCGGCGGCACCCCCCAGGCGTGCAGGGTCTGGGCGACCTGCCGGGAGACCGCGACGGTGGTGGTGCCCAGGCGTTCGGCCGCCAGGTAGAGGCCCTTGACGCCACGGGTGACCGGGCGGCCCTCGATCACCCCCGCGTGCAGGGAGTGCTCGGTGGCCACCACCGCCCGCACCCCGGCGAGCCGGGCGGCCAGCCGCCCGTACAGGCCGGCCCGATAGAGGTGGGTGTGCACGAGGTCGTAGCGGCCGGACCGGATCAGCCGGACCAGCCGGGGCAGCGCGCCGACGTCCCGGTTGCCGCGCATCGCGAGGTGGTGGACGGTGACGCCCTCGGCGCGCAGCGCGGCGGCCACCGTGCCGGGGTTGGTCAGCGCGACCACCTCGCAGTGCTGGTGCGCGGGCAGGTGCCGCAGCAGCAGTTGGAGTTGCCGCTCGGCGCCGCCGGAGGCGAGGCCGGTGACGATGTGCAGCACCCTCACCGGCCGGCCCCCCGACGGGTCGCCCGCTCCCCTCCGGAGCGCTCGGCTCCGCCGCCGGCCCGGGTGCCCGTGCTCCCCTGTCGCTCGTCGCCCTCGACGGCGCGCCGCCGCCGGCCGGGGCGGGCGGCCAGGCGGCTGCGGCGCAGCTCGGTGACGGTGTCGCGCAGACGGTGCCGGCCGCGCTTGGCGCGCAGTCGCCAGGCTCCGTCGCGGTCGCCGACGTAGCAGCGGGGCAGCGCGTAGCGGCCGGTGAGCGGGGAGTGCGCGATGGCGCAGGCGTAGTCGTAGCCGGCGTCGCGGACGGCCAGGGTGGCGGGCAGGTCGACGGCGCCGTAGGGGTAGCAGAAGCCGGTGACCGGGCCGCCGACGACCTCCTCCAGGGCCCGACGGCTCTCCCTGGTCTGGGTGGCGAGCACCTCGGCGGGCAGCCCCGGCAGAGCCTGGTGGCCGAGCCCGTGCGAGCCGATCTCCCAGCCGGCGGCGGCGAGTTCGGTGACCTCCTGGACGGTCAGCAACTTCTTGCGCGGGCCCTTCACGTCCCAGTCGTTGGCCCGGCCGAGCAGGTCGGCGACCACGTAGGCGGTCGCGGTGAAGCCGTACGCCTGGAGGATCGGTACGGCGAAGCGGCCGAAGTCGGCGTAGCCGTCGTCGAAGGTCAGGCCGACCAGGTTGTCCGCCCGGCCGCCGGCCCGGGCCCGCATCAGCTCGCGGACCGAGACGCCGCGCTGACCGCGCCGGTGGAGCCAGGCGATCTGTTCGGCGAACCGCTCGGGGCTGACGGTCAGCTGGTACGGGTCGTCCTCCTCGACGGCCACCGAGTGGTACATCAGGATCCACGGCGAGGTGCTCTGCGGAGCGGGCGCCCAGGCGGCCGGGCGGCGGCTCCGGGGCAGCAGTGCCTCCGGGCGGCGGGCACCGTCTCGTGGCACCCCGGTCCGCGGACCGGCGGCCGTCGGCGTGCCGGAGCGGCGTACGCCCGACAGCACCGACCGAACGGATCCCCGTTCAATGTCCATGGGGAGGCTTCCCTTCATCGGCGACGGATGGCGGGCACAGGGCCCGGAGGGCGGCGAGGACCGGTCCGCGCACCTCGTGGGCACCGAGACCGGTACCCAGGGCGGCGAAGGCGAGCGCCACGGTGAGGCCCCCGAGCAGCGTCGAGAGCAGGGGGTCGGCGGGGAGCCCGGCGGCCGGGGTGCCGAGGGCGGCCGCACCGGCGGCGGCCGCGAGCAGCCGGGCGTGGCCGCCGAGGACCAGCCGCAGGCGCAGCGCGATGCCGCGCAGGACGAGGCCGCGCAGCAGCAGCGCCGCGGTGGTCGTGATGCCCGCCGCGTTCCCGGCGGCGAGGCCGAGGGCGCCGAACCGCGGGGTGGCGAGCACGCCGACGGAGACCGTGACGACCAGGCCGAGCACCATGGCGGCGGCCGGGTACCAGTCGAGCAGCCGGCGGCCGCCGTCGTCACTGCGCGGGTCCCCGGCCCGGCGGACCACCGGGCGCAGCGAGAAGTAGGGGCGGATCATCACGCCGATCAGCGCCTGCGCGGGCAGGCCGAAGCTGTAGACCCGGATGACGGCCGCGGTGGCGGCGGTGTCCTGGGCGCCGAACGCGCCGCGCTGGAAGAGCAGGGCGACCACCGACGGCGCGCAGGCGAGCAGGAAGGCGGTGCCGAACAGGACGACGGCGGCCGCCTGCCCGAGGTCCTTCTCGACCCGGTCGCGGGCGGCGGTCAGATCCCCGGCGGCGAGCGCCCGGGCGACCAGCGGGAAGGTGACGGTGCAGATCAGGATGGCCGCCGTCATGGCCAGTTGGGAGACCTTGGCGGCGTAGTTGAGGTGCGAGATGGTGCCGGGCGGCAGCGCGGAGCCGAGGAAGCGCTCGATGAACACCTGCGCCTGCCGGGTCAGTGTGAAGGCGGCCACCGGCAGCAGGGCGAGCGGGATCAGTACGAGCGCGGGGCCGCCGTACGGGGACACCTCCCGGCCGCCGGGCCGGGGAAGGGCGCCGGCGGGGCGGGCGGCCCGCAGCCGGCGCAGGAACGGGAGGACCAGCAGGCCGGCCATCAGCAGGCTGCCGAGGGCGACGCCGATCGCGGCGGAGCGGACCCCCCAGAGCGCGTGGCAGCTGAGCAGGACGCCGAGGATGCCGACGTTGTAGGCGACGTAGATGCCGGCCGGGGAGGTGAAGCGGTGGTGCGCCCGGAGCGCGGCGGCCAGGTAGCCGGCCACGCCGAACGGCAGCACGGCACAGGCGGTGATCCGGGTGCAGGTGACGGCCAGCTCGGGGTTGGCCAGGCCGGGGGCGAGCAGGTCGACCAGGTGGGGGGCGCCGAGGGCGACGCCGAGCGAGAGCGCGCCGAGCGCGAGCAGCAGCCAGGGCAGGGTGGCGCGGACCAGTTGGCGGACCGGGTCGGGACCGTCGGGGCGCTCCTCCCGCAGGACCAGGGCCAGGGCGAAGGCGGGCACCATGAGGAAGGACATGGCGTCCTCGATCAGCAGGGGTGCGGCGGTCTCCGGGACGGTCCAGGCGACCAGGAAGGCGTCGGTGCCCTGGTTGGCGCCGAAGTAGCGGGCCAGCAGCAGGTCGCGGAGCAGGCCGAGCGCGGAGCCGGCGGCGCTGAGCACCGCGGTGACGCCGAAGGCCTTGGCGAGGAACCCGCGCCGGGGGGCGGCCGGGGTCCCGGCGGCGGGTGCGGAGCGGGGCGCCGGCAGCGTCGGGGTGAGCGCCGTCGGCCGGTCGGTGGTCATCGGGGGGTCGCCTCCGGGGTGACGCCGCGGGCGGTGCGGGCGGCGAGGCCGAGGACGACGGAGGTCAGCACCGTGGTGGTACCGCCGATGTCCGCGTAGAGGAAGTCGACCAGGACCCAGACCAGCAGGGCGAGCGCGGCGAGGCCGGCGCCGCGGGCGCGGCGGAGGCAGCCGAGCAGCAGGCCGAGGAAGAGGGCGGCGTAGGCGACGATGCCGATCAGCCCCTGCTCGCTGAGGACCAGGAAGTACATGTTGTGCGGGGAGAGCAGCGGCTCGCGCTGGAAGCCGATGGTGGCGTCGGCGGCGTCGCTGCCGGAGGAGAGCCGCAACGGGGCGTGGCTGTCGCGCAGTTGCTGGAAGGCCTTGGGGCCGGCGCCGGTGACCGGGTGGTCCTGCCAGATGCGCCCGGCGGTGGACCAGAGGTCGTAGCGGTCGGAGACCGACTGGTCGGGGGCGGCGGAGACGGAGCCGATCGAGCTGATCCGGGCGGTGACGCCGGAGGCGCCGAGGCCGAGCCCGCCGATCAGGACGACGGCGGCGGCCAGGCCGAGGACGGCGCTGCGGACGGCGAGCCGGGCGTCGGCGCGCAGCAGCAGGACGGCGGCGGCGGCGCCGGTGGCGATCCAGCTGCCGCGGCTGAACGAGACGGCGAGCGGGAAGGCCAGGAACGCGGCGGCCGCGTACATCGCGCGACGCAGCCGGGGGTCGCGTTCACCGAGGGCCAGCGCGAGGGCGGCGAGCAGGCCGTAGCTGACCACGGTGGACATCGCCATGATGTCGAGCGCGCCGAAGGTGCCGACGGCCCTGATCGGCCGGCCGGTGTAGGAGGCGCCCGTCCCGGTGAGGTACTGGTGGACCCCGACCACGCCCTGGATCAGGGCGGCGGTGACGAAGGAACCGAGCACCAGCCGCTGGTCGACGCGGTCGCGCAGGGAGCAGAGGACGGCGGCGGGCACCAGGACGAAGACCTGGGTGAGCCGGACGAAGCCGGTGAGGCTGGCGGCGGGGTCGATCGAGCCGACGGTGGCGACGGCGGCGGCGAGCACGATCGCGCCGAACTGCGCGGCGGCGGTCCGGCCGATCGCGGGGGTACGGCCGCGCAGCAGGCCGACGGCGGTGACGGCGACCAGGGCCAGCGAGGCGAGGTCGGCGGCGGTGACGTGGACGGCGGCGGTGACGTCCTTCTCGCCGGTGGGCACGCAGACCAGCAGCACGGTGGCGGCGGCGAGCACACTGGGCCGGGCGGCGAGTGCCGTGCGCGCCCGGCGTAACGCCCGGGCGGCGGGGGTCGGGGCGAGATCGAGGGTGAGGGCCACGCTGGTCAGCTTCCGTCCGGGTGGAGCATCAGGGCCGCGGTGCGGCAGAGGATCTTGACGTCCTGCCAGAGGCTCCAGCTCTCGATGTAGCGGTTGTCGAAGCGGGCCCGGTCCTCGATGGAGGTGTCGCCGCGCAGGCCGTTGACCTGGGCGAGGCCGGTGAGGCCGACCGGGACGCGGTGGCGGTCCGCGTACTCGGGGTAGGCCTGGCTGAACCGCATGACGAAGTAGGGGCGCTCGGGGCGCGGGCCGACCAGGCTCATGTCGCCGCGCAGGACGTTCCACAGCTGCGGCAGCTCGTCCAGGGAGCTGCGGCGCATCACCTTGCCGACGGCGCCCATCCGGTGGTCCTGGGCGATGTTCCAGCGGGTCGCCGACTCGTGCTCGTTGCTGGGGCGCAGGGTGCGGAACTTGAGGACGGTGAAGACCCGGCCGTCCAGCCCGGTGCGCTGCTGGCGGAAGAGCACGCCGGGGCCGGTGTCGCAGCGGACGGCGAGTGCGCAGAGGGCGAGCACGGGGGCCAGCGCGAGCAGGCCGAGGCCGGCGGCGGTGACGTCCAGGGCGCGCTTGGCGGCCCAGCCGGGGCGGCGCATCGCCGAGCGGTCGACCTTCAGGCAGGGGAAGCCCCAGAGGTGGTCACCGGCGGCCGAGCGGCCGCTCTCCAGCGAGCCGTACTCGCGCAGCGCGGGCACCAGCCACACCTGGCAGCCGAGCCGGGCGGCGTCGCGCAGGGCGGCGGCGGTCTCGGCCTCGTCGGCGGCCCCGGCGGTGGCGACCACGTGGTGGATCCGGTGCCGGCGGACCTCGCGCTCCAGCACCTCGCGGCCGCCGAGCACAGGCAGGTCGGTGTCGCCGGCCAGCAGCGGCGGGTCGGGGTCGAGGAAGCCGACCGGGCGCATGCCGTACTCGCCGCGCTCGCTGAGGGCCGCGGCGACCCGGCGGCCGAGCCGGCCGGCGCCGAGGACCAGCACGGGGCTGGGCCGGCTGCGGCGGATCCGGCGGACCAGGTGGTAGAGCAGGGCGCGGCCGCAGACGGCGAGCAGCAGTTGGACGCCGAGCAGGACGGTCAGCCGGGCCGGGGTGGCGGGGCCGCAGTCGGGCCAGCGGCCGTCCAGGCAACCGGCCAGGGTGACGGCGAAGGCGGTGGCGACGACGGCCCGGACGGTCAGCGCGGGGAGTTCGTCGAGGACGGAGAGGGTGAGCCGGGCCCGGTAGAGGCCGCCGGCCAGGTTGAGCAGGAGCAGCAGGGGCAGCAGGGCGGCCACGCCCAGCAGTGGATCGACCCGGACCGCCGGGTCGAGGGCGCGGTTGGCGAGCCCGGTGGCGGTGCACAGGGCGACGGCGTCGACGGCGACCAGGGCGACGGGCAGGGCGAGCCGGGAGCGGACCGGCCGGCGGTGGCGGCGGGACGGCGGGGCGCTGCGGGTCTGGGCGGACCGGGCCGGTCGGTCGAGCAGACCGATGGCGGGCCGGCGCGGGCCGGACAGGGGCCGGCCGGCCCGTGGCACGCTGTCGTGGTCAATGGTCATCAGCGCACGAACTCCCCTGCTGTGTGCCCGGGGTGACGGCGGCCCGGCACCGGTTGGCCCGGGGCGGCCGTCCCGGCCCGGTGGGCGCGGTCCTGACTGCACCTGCTGCCGCTGGCGGCTTTCGGTTTCCTCGTGAATTTCCGGCGTGAAATCGAAATGAAGCAGGCAAAATCAGACAGTACCGAACGTGGGCCTGGATGCTGGAAGTTGACTTGCCATTTCATTCCAGCCGCCCATTAATAGGTATTTCTGATTTCACCCCTCGCCCACAAACCGGTTGAGGGTGCGAATACCGCGGCTCCGCAGCGGAGGGCATTCACGGCATGTGAAACGATCAGATCCGCTCTGGGACACGGGCACGGCGCCGTCCGGCCGCCGGGCCGGCGCCCAACAGATCCCGGTAGAGCGCGTCCACCTGTTCGACCACCGATCGCACGTCATGGCGACCCGCGGCATGGTCACGCAGTCGCGCTCCGCGTCGCTCGCACTCGATCGGATCGGACAATGCTTCGGCCATTCGGGTGGCGAGTGCGGCGGCGTCCTCGGGCGGCACGACGGCGAGTTTGCGCTCGGCCGGCGGCAGGCATTCCCGGGCCCCCGGCACATCCGTCAGCAGCACCGGCCGGCCCGCCGCCATCGCCTCCAGCGGCGCCAGCGCCATCCCCTCCCAGCGCGAGGGCAGCACCACCAGATCGGCCGCGGCCAACCAGGGCCGCGGGTCGGCCACCTCCCCGGCCAGCCGCACCCGGGACGGCTCGGCCGACTCCCGGACGGCGGCGGCCAGCCGGGCCTCCTCCGGCCCGGTGCCGACCAGGGCCAGCCGGGCCTGCGGCACCAGGCGCAGCACCTCGGGCCAGGCGTCGAGCAGCACGTCCTGGCCCTTCTGCCGGCTCAGCCGGCCCAGGCAGACGGCCAGCGGGGCGTCGAGGTCGAGACCGAGCGCGATCCGGGCGGCCCGGCGCTCGGCGGGCGCGTAGTGGCGGACGTCCACACCGTTGGGCACCACCGCCCAGTCGGCGTGCAGGCCCGCGGCGACGCCGTCGGCCCGCTCCTGGACGCTGACACAGAGCAGGCGGTGCGCCCAGCGGGTCGCGTACCGCTCCCAGCGCAGGGTGGCAGCGGCCAGCGCGCCGTCGACGGCGGCGAACGACCAGGCGTGCGGCTGGAAGACCGTCGGCACCGCCCCCCGGATGGCCAGCCGGCCGGCCAACCCGGCCTTGGCGCTGTGCAGATGGACCATGTCGGGCGCGGCGGCGCGGACGATCCGGCGCAGCCGCCAGGCCTCGGCGGCGACGGACGGACCGGGCGAGCGGCGGGCGGGCCAGTCCTGGACCAGCGCACCGGCGGCGGCGGCCTCCTCGGCCAGCCGCCCCCCGCGCGGGCAGGCGACCAGCACCCGGTGGCCGGCCTCGCGTTGACCGCGAACCAGGTCGACGACGACGCGGGCGACCCCGCCGTCGACGGGCTGCGAAATGTGAAGGATCGTCATATGCACGGCGGCGAGCCTAGGGTGGCTCCACCGCGCCCGGGGGCCGTCGTCACCCGCAGGTGGCGGCCGTCCACCCGTACGGCTTGCTGGTCGTACGGGTGGGCGAACCCGTCGAATCTTCGTGCTGGCCGGGCGCCGGGGCGACCGGTCGCCCCGACGGGCCCGGCCGCCCCGGTGGACGGCGTGGGTCTCAGCGGACCTCGGCGTCCAGGTTGGCCAGCACCTCGTCGTGGATCCGGTTCAGGCCCTTCGGCGCGAAGGTGCGCTCGAAGAACCCGCCGATCCCGCTCGCTCCCTGCCAGGCGGCCGAGACGGTGACCTTCGACCGGCCCTCGCCGGCCGCGGCGACCGTCCAGGTGATCACCATGCTGGAGTTGGCGTCCTTCTCCACCAGCTGGTCCGGCGCCGGCGCCGAGACGGTGAACAGGCAGTCCCGCACCCGCTTCTCGGTGGCCTGGAGCCTCCAGTGCACCTGGGTGCCCGCCCCGGTGCCGCCGACCCGGACCTCGTACTCGCTGTACTGCGCGGGCAGCAGCTTGGGGCGGGTCACCTGGTAGTCGGCCAGCGCCTCGTAGACCCGCTCGGGGGTGGCGTCGTAGACCCGCTCGGTGGTGGCCTGCACCTGTCCCATGACCTTGCTCTCCTCGTCTGGACGTCCGGTTTCACCGGCAAGCCAACCACAGGGCACGGCCCGGGACGGCGCAGGGGCTCGGGGTGGCCCGGGTGCGTCCGGCCCCGGTGCGGCGCGGTACCACCCGGGCGGTGCGGCGCCGCCTCCGCTCTCGGCGGCGTCCGTGCACGCCCGGCGGCGTCCGTGCGCGTCCGTTCGCCGCTCACGCTCGTTCGTACCCGGGCTTCTTCGGGGCACCCATGAGTTCCCTCTTGGAACTCGCAAGGGGGTGCGAGGATGGACCGTCCCGACCGTGAGAGGAGCGACCGTGCTCAAAGAGGTACCCGCGCGGGACGCCACCTGCGCGATCGCCCAGTCGGCGGCCGTCATCGGCGACTGGTGGAGCATCCTGATCGTCCGCGAGTCGGCGCGCGGTCGGCTGCGCTTCGACGCGCTCCAGCACGAGCTGGGCATCTCCCGGAAGGTCCTCGCCGAACGCCTCGGCCACCTGACCGAGGCCGGTGTGCTGGCCCGGGTGCCGTACCAGAGCGGCCCGGTGCGCTACGAGTACCGGCTCACCGAGGCCGGGCGGGCGCTGCTGCCGGTCCTGGTCGCGATGCAGGACTGGGCGGACCGCTGGCTGCTCGGCGACGGCGCGCTCTCCGGCTCGGCCGCGCCCGACAGCGCCGAGGCCGCCCGGATGGCGGCGCTGCCCGGCACCCGGCTGCCGGCACTCGCCCTGCCCGCGCACACCGGGGGCGAGCTGGACCCGGTCGACCCGGCGGCCGGCGCCACCGTGCTGTTCTGCTACCCCGCCACCGGCCGGCCCGCGCCGCTGCCGGCCGGCTGGGGCGACATCCCCGGCGCGGTCGGCTGCACCCTGGAGAACCGGCTCTTCCGCGAGGCGTACCCCGAGTTCCGCGCGGCCGGCCTGGCACTGCGCGGGGTGTCCACCCAACGGCCCGACGAGCAGAGGGAGTTCGCGGAGGCCGAGGAGATCCCCTTCGCGCTCCTGTCCGACCTGGACGTCCGGCTGGCGGCCGCCCTGCGGCTGCCCACCTTCCATGTCGGCCAGGGCCTGCGGCTGAAGCGGGCGGTCCTCGTCCTGGACCGCGAACGGGTGGTGCGCCGGGTGGCCTTCCCGGTCACCGACATTCCCGCAGCCGTCCGGCAGGCGCTCGTGGACGCCCGCGAGGTGGCACGGGAATCCCGCTGAACCGGTCGGGCACGGAAGGAGCACGGGTTAGGGTGACCGATGTGCTCGATCAGGTGACAGCAGTGCGCTACGTCGATCCGCTGCGGGCCGGCGGCTCCGTCCCCGGCGTCGTGGAGACCGACGACCTGGGCACCTACGTGGTGAAGTTCGTCGGTGCCGCACAGGGCCGCAAGGCGCTGGTGGCCGAGGTGATCGTCGGCGAGCTGGCCCGGCGGCTCGGTCTGCCGGTGCCCGAACTCCGGTTGGTCGACTTCGACCCCGCGGTCGCCGACGCCGAGCCCGACCCCGAGATCCAGGAGATCCTGCGGGCCAGCCGCGGGCTCAACCTCGGGATGGACCTGCTGCCCGGCGCACGGGACTTCAGGCCCGGCATGATCCCGGTCGACCCGGTCGAGGCCGGCCGGGTGGTCTGGCTGGACGCGCTCACCGGCAACGTCGACCGCAGCGTGCACAACCCCAACCTGATGGTCTGGCACGGGAAGCTCTGGCTGATCGACAACGGCGCCGCGCTGGTCTTCCACCACCGCTGGTCCAGTGCCGGGAGCTCGGTCGGCAAGCGCTACGACCTGAGCGCCCACGCCCTCGGTGGCTACTCCCCCGACGTCGCCCTGGCCGACGCGGAGCTCGGGCCGCTGGTCACCACCGCGCTGCTGACGGAGGTCGTGGCGCTCGTCCCCGACGCATGGCTGGCCGACGAGCCCGGCTTCGACTCGGTGGAGGCGGTGCGGCAGGCCTATGTCGCCCAGCTGGCCGCCCGCGCGGCGCGCTCCCGCGAGTGGCTGCCGGACGGGTTCGCCACGCCCGAGCAGCTGGGCGAGGCCGAGCGCCGGCGCGCCGCCCGGAGCCGGGCCGGCCGGCCCGCGTGGCTCCAGGAGGTACCGGACCTGCACGGCAAGCCGTCGGTCGAGACCGTCTGGGACCACCACTTCGAGTGAAAGCCGGGCGGGACCACCGGGGCCGGACCGAGGCGGGCCGCCGGACGCGGGACGGGACGCGCGAGGGTGGGGAGCGGGACCGAAGTCCCGCTCCCCACCCTCGTTTCGATCGGAAGCCCGCTCAGGCACCGGGCTCGGGCGCCGCGCTCAGGGCACCGGGCCTTAGGCCTCGGGCCTTGATGAGCCTCGGGCCCTCGCACCGGGCTCGCGCGCCGGGTGACGGCCGGTCAGCGCGTCAGCGCCACCACTGGACCGCCTTCTCGGCGTTGATGATGCCCGCGCCGTAGAAGCCGTTGTCGTCCGCGCCACCCTCGCAGGTCGCGGTCCACTCGCCGGCGCCGCCCGGGTTGTACGGGCCCGACGGGCAGGCGTGCGACTCGGCCTGGTTGGTGAGCAGCTCGGTCAGCTCCTCCGGGCTCGCCCACGGGAAGGTGCTGGCGAGCAGCGCCAGGACGCCGGCGGCGTGCGGGGAGGCCATCGAGGTGCCCTGCATGTAGCCGTAGCGGCCACCGGGGATGGTGGAGAGGGTACGGCCGTTCTGGTCCGGCGTGTTCGGGATCTGGTAGCGACGGTCGCCACCGGGGGCGGCCACCGTGACCTTGCCCTTGCCGTAGCTGGAGTAGTACGACTTGTCGCCGTTGACACCCACCGAGGAGACCGAGACCACGCCGTCCAGCTCGGTCGGCAGGTTCAGGCAGTCCTGGGTGATCGGGCGGCTGCCCGGGGTGGTGTCGTCCGGGCTGCTGACGTCGACGGTCTTGTGGGCGAGGTCGATGTTCTCGTTGCCCGCCGCGGCCACGTTGAGGACGCCCTTGCGCTGCGAGAACTCGACCGCGCGGCGCACCGCGGTGGTGATCGCCGCCTGGTCGGCGTCGTTCTGGCAGTTGAACATCCACGGGTCGACGTAGTAGCTGTTGTTGGTCACCTTGAACTTGTGCTCACCGGCCCAGACGAAGCCGCAGATCGCGTACTCCGGGTAGATGAAGCCACCGTCGTCGACGACCTTGACCGCGGCCAGCTTGACGTTCGGGGCTATGCCCTCGATGCCCTTGCCGTTCTTGGCGGCGGCGATGGTGCCGGCCACGTGGGTGCCGTGGTCACCGTCGGGGCCCGGCTGCCAGGCGGCCCAGTCGGTGTTCGGCTTGCCGCCGTCGATGCAGGAGACCGACTGCGAGGCGTCGACGTTGGCGGCCAGGTCCTCGTGGGTGCCGTCGATGCCGGAGTCCAGCACGCCCACGGTCACGTTGCGGCTGCCCAGGGAGAGCTTGTGGGCCTTGTCCACGCCGATCTGACGCATGTCCCACTGGTTGGCCCAGTAGGGCTCCTGGCCGGCCGGGGCGGCGGCGGCCGGCTCGGCGGCCACCTCGGCCTTCTGGGTCTCGGCGGCCGTGATGCCCTTGGTGCGGCTGGCGCCGACCGACTGGACGCCCTTCGCCTTGCGCAGCTTGGCGGCGAACTGGGTGTCGGTCGACCGGGCGATCACCACGCCGATCTGCTCGTAGGAGTAGACGACGCTGCCGCCGAGGGTCGTGACGGCCTTCTCGACCTTCTGCACCTGGCCGTGGTTGGCCTGGGTGTTGACGACGTAGCTCAACAGCGGCCCGGTCGTCGGCTCGGCCCCGGTGGCCGCGACGGCGGTACCGGCGGGCAGCGCCAGGGCACCGGCCGCGGCAAGGGCGACGCCCACCGCGGCGTACCGGGTCCGGCTGATCCGAGGAACACTCATAGGGGTTGGCCCTCCCGAGTCGTCGTGCAGCTGCGGATGGCAGGTGCAGTGGAATGATCGGGACGCTAGTGAACATGCGTTGCAATCCGCAAGAGGTAGTCATCTAATCGACACCGTTCGGCCACTTCCGAGGGGTGCGGCTCCGGCGTTGCCGACCCGGCGTCAATCCATACGGTGAATATCCGGACCGCGCGTTCTTTCCCCCGGCCGGGCGTGGACGATCCACAATTTCCGTCCCGCGGACGGCGATCCGCGCGGTCGGACGGACGGACCTCGACAGGTCTCGGCGGACCTCAGCGGGTCTCGGCGGGCCCGGAGGGCTCCGCGGACCTCAACGGACCCCGGCGGACCTCAGCGGGCCCGAGGGCCGCGCCGCGCCCGGCCCCCGTACCGGCCCGGCCCGCCGCGCCGCTGTCCGCCGCTCAGAGCCGGTACAGGCGGCGGGCGTTGTCGGCGGCCACCTGCCGGGCCAGGCGTCGCGCGTCGGGCGCCGAGCAGGCGCCGTCCGCCCGCCAGCCGTCCAGCAGGGTGCCCAGGCCGTGCCGGAACTGGGCCGCGCCGACCAGGTACAGCTCCGGCAGCCCGTAGGCGTCGGTGGAGAAGAGCAGCTTGCCGAACGGCGCCAGCTCCAGCATCTCGCCGAGCACCGCGGCCACCCGGGGGCCGACGTAGGACGCCGTCAGCCCGAGGTCGGTGTAGACCCGCGGGAAGGCCTGGGCCAGCCAGGCCGCCTGTCGGTGGTAGGGGTAGCCGTGCAGGAGCACCAGCGGTACGCCGCTCGGCTCGGCGGCCCGGACGAAGTCGGTGAGCAGCGACGGGTCGGCCCGGTGCAGGGTGAGATCCGGATCGCCGAAGCCGGTGTGCAGTTGGAGCGGCAGGCCGAGCTCGGCGCAGACGTCCAGCGCCGTCCAGAGCAGGTGGTGCAGCAGCACGGGGTCCGTCAGCCGGCCGTGTCCGGCCCGCAGCCGCTCCCCCGCGGCGGCCGTGACGGCCGCCGGGGCGGGCCGCTCGGCCGGCACCGCCAGTCCGTTCCGGTAGGCCAGGACCGACTTGACCGCCACCGCGCCGGTGGCCGCCTGGGCCAACGCCGCACGGACGAGGAGCGGCCAGTCCCCGGCCGACGCCGCCACCGTCTCGGCGACGGACTCCACCCGGACCACCTCCCGCACCCGGGCTCCGGCCGCCTCGGCGAACTCGCCGAGCGGCAGCAGCGGGTGGCCGGCCGCCGCGGCCAGGCCGGTGTCGACCAGGCAGGTGTCCAGCGCGGCGGCCGCCAGCAGCCGCCGGGTGGCTTCGGCGGCGCCCAGCTCGGCCCGCCGGGCCAGGTAGTCGGCGGCGGGGGCGTGCGCGGGCAGCCCGAGCGCGGGCGGGCACCAGCGCCGCACCGCGAGGCCGAGCGCGCTGTCGAACGGCGAGGTGCCGGGCGCGGGCGGGCGGTCGGACTCGGTGAGCAGCCCGGCCAGGGCGTCGTCGGCGAGGTCGGCCGCCACCACGCTGTGGCAGTGGTGGTCGACCAGCGCCGGTACGTCCAGCGAGTGCACCGGTCAGTACCGCCAGCGGGTGGCCGCGACCAGGTGTTCCGGGGTGGCCGAGGCGTACTGCTCGCTCTCGGCGCGGCGGACGGCCAGCACCGCCTCGTACAGCGGCTCGCCGAGCGCCTCGCGCAGCACCGAGGACTTCTGGAAGGCCGCGAGCGCGTCCCCCGGGCCGGCCGGCAGCCGGGGCACCGTACCGGGCGCGGCCTCCGCCGGATCGCCGGTGAACTCCGGTGGCAGTGCCAGCCGTTGGTCCAGCCCGGCGAGGCCGGCGGCGAGCACCGCGCCGACCGCGAGGTACGGGTTGGCGGTGGCGTCGAAGCACTTGATCTCGGCGTTGGCCGCGGTGGCGCGCTCCCCCGAGGAGCCGGTGACCAGGCGCAGCGCCGCCTCCCGGTTCTCCAGGCCCCAGCACTGGTAGGCGCCGGCCCAGTGCGAGGGCACCAGCCGCAGGTACCCGGCCGGGCTGGACGAGCCGAGCACCAACAGCTCGGGCAACGCGCCCAGCACGCCGGCGAGGAAGCCCTCCGCCTCGGCCGTCAGCCCGTGCGGGCCGGCTCCGCCGCGGGCGAGGTTCTGCCCGTCCCGCCAGAGGCTGAGGTGGAGGTGGCCGCCGTTGCCGACCGAGCCGACCTCGACCACCGGGGCGAAGGAGGCCCGCAGGCCGTGCCGGGCCGAGACGGCGCGGACGGTCTGGCGGATCAGCACGGAGGTGTCGGCGGCCTCCACCGGCCCCTCCGGGGCGACCGACACCTCGAACTGGCCCGGGGCGTACTCGGGGTGGATCTGCAGCACCGCGAGACCCTGTGCCCCGAGGGCGCGCAGCACGTCGCGCAGGTAGTCCGAGAGGTCGGTCAGGCGGTGCATGCCGTAGGCCGGGCCGTCCGTCGGGTAGCGCGGTTCCTCCTGTGCCGGCCCGGCGAGCGCGACCACCCACTCGACCTCGATACCGGCCTTGACGGCGATCCCGCGCTCGGCCGCGGCCGCCGTCATCCGGCGGGCGAACAACCGCTGGCAGCCCGGGTGCGGGGCGCCGGACTGGGTGTACCGCTCGCCCGGCGCCCAGGCCCAGCCCGGCTGGGCGGCCAGCGGGACCACCCGGTCGAGGTCCGGGTAGAGCCGGAGGTCTCCGGTGGGGCCGCCGATCAGGCGGCTGGTGACGATCGTGTCGTCGGCCAGGAAGACGTCGAAGCAGGGCGCCGCGCCGACGCCCCACTGCGCGGCGTGCACCAGCCCGTCCAGCGGCACGGCCTTGACCCGGGCGACGCCCGCGTTGTCCACCCAGGTGACGGCCACCGCCTCGACCCCGGCCGGGCGCAGCCGCTCGACCACCGCCTGGGCCCGCTCGCCGCGCTCGGCGCGCGGCGGCAGGGAGACGGCGGCCCGGGGCCCGGCGGCGGGCCCGGGGCCGCCGTCGGCAGCAGGCCCGGACGCGGCGCCGGGGGTGGGCCCGGACGAGTCGGCGAGGCCGGTGGACGAGACGGTTCCGGTGCTCATGCGCCCATGCTGTCCCGCCCGCCGACCAGGGGGAATTCCCCTATCGGGTGGTTCGTGCGGACGCCTGTCCGCCCGTTCACTCCTCCGGGTTGAACAGGGCCACCACGTCCCCCGCGGTGAGCCGCTCCAGGGTGCCCGGTGCCGCGTCCAGCGGGCCGGGGTAGAGCCGGTAGAGCGTGCCCGAGACCTCGGCCGGCGCGGGCAGGTCGGCGTGCACCAACGCGGCGAACACCCGGCGCCGGTCGAGCCGGCCGGCCAGCGCGCGGGCGGTGTCCTCGGCCGGACCGGTCGCCGTGGCGTCCGGTGCGCGCCGCTCGCGCAGCCGGGCGGCGAAGGCGGCCACCGGCTCGTCCGCCGCCCGGCGGTAGGAGCCGACCACGCCGCCGGTGCGGTCCCGGACCAGTACCTCGTCGGTGCGGGCGGCGGCGCCGGCGCAGGCGAGGTCCCAGAGCGTCGCGCGGGAGCCCTCGGCGAAGTGCTGCACGACGTCCGCGGCGAGGGTGCCGATCCGGTCCCGGTACCGCCAGACGTTGTGGAAGCCGCCGGAGGCACTGGTGTTGAGGTCGGTCCAGGTGTAGTCGCGCCGTGCCAGGTCGACGATCATCGGCACGCAGACCTTGGCGTCCCCGCTGAGGTCGAGCCGCTGCCGGACGGCCTCCGGGTGGAACCGGCCGCCGCCGCGGGACCGGGCCGTGCCCTCGTCCAGCTGCATGAACCCGGCGAAGGCGTCGGCCAGTTCCTCGAACGGGATGTCGTTGTAGCTGAAGACCACGACCACCGCGTACCGGGCACCCTCGCCGGCCAGCACGGGCAGGTCGAGGTCGACGAACTCGGTGGCGCCGTGCGGCGGCGGGGCCGAGGTGAAGTCACCGGAGTGCACCGCGCCGCGCGCACCGTGGACCAGGCGGGTGTAGTCGCAGAGACCGGTGAACTGCCACCTGTCGTCGTACAGCGCCACCGAGAGGTCGAGGTCGACCCGCTGGCTCGGCTGCTGCTTCCAGTGCAGGAAGAGCCGGACGCGGCCGCCGTCCGGCAGCCGCTGGACGCTGCCGCGCGGCAGCGAGACCAGCGTCCTGGCGGCGGCCCGCTCGGCGAACGGGACCACCAGGTCGGCCAGGCCCTCGTCCAGGACGGCGAGTTCGAAGCGCTCGTGCTGCCCGGCGCGGCGCAGCAGCTCGGCCTCGATCAGGGCGCAGACGGGTGCCCCGAGCGCGGCCGGGACCACGGTGCCCCAGTCGTCCCGGGCGTGCGCCCGCGTGACCCGCCCGCGCGGGAAGTAGAGCCGGCGCTCGCCGATCTCGCGCGGGGCGCGCAGCCGTCCGTACGCGCCGAGCAGCGGGCCGGGCGCGACCCGGCGCAGGGCGGCCGGCAGGACGTCGTCCGCCAGCGCGGCGGGCAGCGGCTCACCCGGGCTCCAGGAGGCGTGCACCCGCAGCAGGTGGTGCAGCCGGCGGACCAGTTCGCCCGGGCGGCGGGCCAGCAGCCGGCCGGCGGCGGGCACGTCGCCACCGGCCAGGGCCCGCTCGACCTCGGCCGCGAAGGTGCGGACGACCAGCCGGGTGTGACCGGCCGGGGTCTCGGCGACCCGCAGCGGCGCCGGGGCCTCGCGCCACCGCGGGCCGAGCCCGTGCAGGTCGAGGTCGCTCTGCCGGAGCACGGCGAACGCGGCGGCCGCGTACGGGAAGCGGTCGCGGTACTCGTAGGGGTGGAGCAGTTCACCGGCGCGCAGCCAGGCCTGCCGGTGCCGGCCGAGGTCCTCGGCGACCGTCCCGACCGGGAGCGCGTCGAGGACGGCCAGCAGCTCGCGGCGGAGCGGGCGGGGCAGGCCGCGCAGCCGCAGGCCCTTCGCGGTGGCGGGCAGCAGGTCCGGCTCGGCACCGGACCAGGCCCAGATCAGCCGCAGCACGTCGGTGGCGGTGGTGAGCAGGCCGGGGAGCAGCGGACGGACGGCCTCCGGGTCGCGGCGCAGCAGCGCGGCGAGCACGGTGGCGCGGCTCTCCCGGACCGGGATGTCCGCGGGCAGCCAGTCGGCCGGGTCGGCGGGCACCAGGTCGAGCAGCAGCGCGAGGTCCTCGCGGTCCTGCGGGTCGAGCGGCGTGCGGCGGGCGAGCAGCCGGCCGGCCTCCGCGCCGGCGACGACCGCCCGGTCGGTGCCCTCGGCCAGCCGCAGCGGGCGGAGCAGGGTGGTGGAACCGCGTTCGCGGGCGGCGTTGCGGACGGACTTGGCGTCCAGCGGGAGGTAGCGCTCGGGGGCGATCGTGGCGCCGCAGAGCGGGCAGGACCGGCCGTCGTGGCGGATCTCCAGGTCGTCGTAGCAGTCGCCGCAGACCAGGTGGGCGCAGGGCGCGAGGGCGCCGATGCCGGATTCGGCGGCGGCGCGCCCGCAGTGGGCGCAGAGCTGGTGCGGCTGGTTGAGCAGGAAGGCGCGGACCTGGGCGGAGTAGTAGCTGTGCGCGTGGTCGGGCACGCCGTCGGGGAACCGGCCGAACAGCGGCCGGTGCCGGCGGTCGGCGCCGGTCGACGCGTCGAGGCGCCGCAGCAGCGCCTGACCGGTCTCGGCCAGCCCGGCCGGCCGCAGCCGCCCGAGCGCGGACCGCAGCGGCCCGGTCAGCAGGTAGCCGCGCAGCGCGAGGTCGGCCTCCAGCGCGAGCAGCCCGCGCGCGCTCCACGGGTCCGGCTCGCCCGGCGCCGCGCCGCCCGTGACGGCGACCGCCCCGTGGCGCCTCAGCAGCAGGGCGTCGAGAGCGGTCCCGGGCGTGGTGGTGGTCTGCTTCTTCATCGGTCGGCCCCCGGAGATATGACGAAGCGGGGGCGGAGAGTGGGCGCACTCGGATTCATTTGCAGTGAGTGAGAAGGAAGCACGCCGCGGAGCCGCCCCCGCGCCGCTCACCCTAGCCTCGGCCGGTGGCCGCGCCGAGCGAATTTCCGCGGCCCGGTGCTCGGCGCGGTTCCGGCCCGGCGTCCGGCGGGGTTCCGGCCCGGCGTCCGCGCGGGCCCGGACGTCCGGCGCCGCTGCGCGGGAGAGTCGCGAAAGGCCGCGCCCACCCCCTTCCTGCCGGCCAGTAGCTTCGCTACAGTGTCCGCACGCACCACCGTCGGGCTTCGGGAGCCGCACCGACGGGGTCGTCGGCCGGCGCGCGCGATCGCGCGGAACGGGCCGGCGGCGGACCGTGCGTCTTCACCGGTCGGTGCCGCGCTCGCGGCGGGCCGGATTCTCTCCTCGTATCAGAGCCGCTTCCTTCACAGCGCCTGAGTACCACGGCACACCCGCAGCACGGCCGGAGCGGACCGGCGGCTGCGCCGGTGGGCCGCAACCGTCATCTCCCCAGCCCCCGCGCGCGGACCCTCCTCCGGCGGCGCGTCCGCCGGAGCGCGCGCGGGCCCTTATGACAAGGAGTCAGGACAGATGGAGCGTCCCTTCCCCACAGTCGCCGTGGTCGGCCTCGGCACGATGGGTGCCGGCGTCGCCGTGGCGGTCGCGCAGAGCGGCCGCCGAGTGATCGGCATCGAGGCCAACGAGGACTCCGCCGCCCGGGCCCTGGCCCGGATCGAGGAGGCGACGGCGCACGCCGTCGCCCGGGAGCGGATCACCGCCGAGGACCGGGCCGCGCTGCTCGCGCGGATCTCGGTGGGCCACGCGCTCGACGCCGCCGCGGCGGCGGACCTGGTGATCGAGGAGGTCCCCGAGCAGCTGGAGCTGAAGCGGGAGCTGTTCGCCGCGCTGGACCGGATCTGCCCGCCCGGGACGGTCCTGGCCACCGGCACCACCGCGCTGTCGGTGACCCGGATCGCCGCCGCCACCGCGCGCCCCGAGCGCGTGCTGGGCCTGCACTTCTTCAACCCGGTGCACACCATGAAGCTGGTCGAGGTGGTCCGCACCGTGCTGACCGCCCCGCAGGTGGCCGAGGACGCCGCGGCGTTCGCCCGCGAACTCGGCAAGGAGCCGGTGGCGGCCGGCGACCGCGCCGGCTTCGTGGTGAACGGGCTGCTCTTCGCGTACCTGAACCAGGCCGCCGCGATGTTCGAGTCCAAGTACGCCACCCGCGAGGACATCGACGCCGCGATGCGGCTCGGCTGCGGGCTGCCGATGGGGCCGCTGGCCCTGCTCGACCTGATCGGCGTGGACACCGCGCGGACCGTCCTGGAGGCGATGTACGAGCAGTCCCGGGACCGGCTGCACGCGCCCGCGCCGATCCTCGGCCAGCTGGTGTCCGCCGGGCTGCTGGGCCGCAAGTCCGGCCGCGGCTTCTACACCTACGAGGCGCCCGGCTCGTCCAGGGTGGTCGACGCCGCCGCTGGACCGGCCGGGGCGCGCGGCACCGGCCGGGAGGTCCGCACCGTCGGCGTCTGCGGCTCGGGCACCATGGCCACCGGCATCGTCGAGGTGTTCGCCAAGGCCGGGTACCCGGTGCTGCTGGCCGCCCGCAGCCAGGAGAAGGCCGAGCGGGCCAAGGCGCAGCTGGCCAAGTCGCTGGAGCGCTCGGTGGCGAAGGGCCGGCTGACCGGGGAGCAGCGGGACGCGGCGCTGGCCCTGGTGACGCCGGTCGGACAGTACGCCGAGCTGGCCGACGTCGACCTGGTGGTCGAGGCGGTGGCCGAGGACCTCGCGGTCAAGCGTGAGCTGTTCGCCGTCCTGGACAAGATCGTCAAGCCGGGCGCGGTGCTGGCGACCACCACCTCCTCACTGCCGGTGATCAGCTGCGCGGCGGCCACCTCGCGCCCGCAGGACGTGATCGGCCTGCACTTCTTCAACCCGGCGCCCGCCATGAAGCTGGTCGAGGTGGTCTCCACCGTGCTGACCGCGCCGGACGTCACCGCGACGGCGCTGGAGATCTGCGCGAAGGTGCGCAAGCACCCGGTGGAGTGCGGCGACCGGGCCGGTTTCATCGTGAACGCGCTGCTCTTCCCCTACCTGAACGACGCCGTGCGGATGCTGCAGGAGCACTACGCGACGGTGGACGACATCGACACCGCGATGAAGCTCGGCTGCGGCTACCCGATGGGCCCGTTCGAGCTGCTGGACGTGGTCGGCCTGGACGTCTCGCTGACCATCGAGAAGGTGCTGCACCAGGAGTTCCGCGAGCCGGGCCTGGCGGCGGCGCCGCTGCTGGAGCACCTGGTGGCGGCGGGCTGCCTGGGCCGCAAGAGCGGCCGCGGGTTCCGCGACCACGCGCGCCGGTGACCACGCCGTCGGCCGGGGGCACCGCGCCCCTCGGCGCCGGGCCGGGCGGCCCGGCCGCGGCCTTGCCCGGGCCGCCCGGGTACGGGCCGCCGCGCTCCGGCTGGAACCCCGGGGCGGCGTCGGCCCGCTGGCCGAGACCGGCCGTGACCGGCCCGGTAGCGCCGGTGCGGCGGGGAAGGCCCGCGGCGCCGGTCCCGGGGGCGTGTAGCGTTCCGGGCATGGATCGGGTTCAGTCAGCCTCCCCCCAGCACTCCGTCGTACCGCGCGGCGCCGACCGGCCCGCCGGGTCCGGCGCCGAGGGGGGTCCGGGCAACCGCCGGGCGGCCGCGCAGCGCCAGCAGATGCGTCAGGACCTGGCCACGGCCGCCATGGAGCTCTTCGCGTCGCAGGGCTACGAGGAGACCACGGTCGACCAGATCGCCGCGGCGGCCGGGGTGGCCCGGCGGACCTTCTTCCGGTACTTCCGGTCCAAGGAGGAGGCGATCTTCCCGGACCACGACGACACCCTCGTCCGGGTGGCCGACCTGCTGGCCAGCGCCGAGCCCGAGGAGCACCCGCTGGACGTGGTCTGCCGGGGCATCAAGGAGGTGCTGCGGATGTACGCCTCCACCCCCTCGGTCTCGGTCGCCCGGTACCAGCTGATCCGCCAGGTGCCGGCGCTGCGCGAGCGGGAGATCGCCGTGGTGGCCCGGTACGAGCGGCTGTTCACCCGCTACCTGCTGGGCCGGTTCGACACCGGCGGCGAGATCCCCTCGGGCTGGCAGCGGGCCGGCGAGGACGACTCCATGCTGGCCGAGGTGTCGGCGGCGGCGGTCGTGGCGGCCCACAACCACGTGCTGCGGCGCTGGCTGCGGGCCGGCGGCCGGGGTGACGTGGAGGCGCAGCTGGACCACTCCTTCGAGGTGATCCGGCGGACCTTCTGGGCGTCCGCCCCGCCCGGCGTGAGACGGCGTGGGTCCCTGGTGGCACCCGGTGCCAGTGTGACGCCCCTGGAGGAGGCCGCCGCGAGCGCACTGAGTGCCAGCCCCGGAGGTGAGGTACTCATCACAGTGGCCCGGACCGACGCCCCGCTGGACGTCGTGGTGGACAGCATCAGGGCCGCGCTGAGCAGTGCCAGGGAGGCCTGAGCAGTAGGTTTTCCGCAGGTCAAGGCGGTCTTGAGGGCCCGCACCGGAAACTCCGGCGCGGGCCCTTTCCGCGCCCGCCGACGGGCGCTCGAACGCGGATTTGATTCACCTGAATTGGTGACACCCGGTGTCTTTACGAGTGGCACAGGGTGCCACTACCTTGTTACCCACCAGTCGCGGCGCCGCGGCTCCCCACCTCGGCGCGCCGTCGTCCGGCGCTCCCACACCCCGGGAGCTGTGCCCAGCCAGGCCAACCGCCAGACCACCACCCACCCATCTCAGCGAAGCCGGTGTCCGCTCCCGGCTCCCCCAGACGCCCTGTGCCCCTCACACAGGTACGCCTTCGGAGGCAGCCATGAAGGAAATCCTCGACGCGATCCTCAGCTCCGACAGCACCGCGGCGGACTTCGCCGCGCTCAAGCTGCCGGATTCCTACCGGGCGGTGACGCTCCACAAGGACGAGGAGCAGATGTTCGCCGGCCTCGACAGCCGCGACAAGGACCCCCGCAAGTCCCTCCACCTCGACGAGGTCGCCCTGCCCGAGCTGGGCCCGGGCGAGGCACTGGTCGCCGTCATGGCCAGCGCCGTGAACTACAACACCGTGTGGAGCTCGATCTTCGAGCCGGTCTCCACCTTCGGCTTCCTGGAGCGCTACGGCCGGCTCTCCCCGCTCACCAAGCGCCACGACCTGCCGTACCACGTGCTCGGCTCGGACCTCGCGGGCGTGGTGCTGCGCACCGGCGCCGGGGTCAACGCCTGGAAGCCGGGCGACGAGGTCGTCGCCCACTGCCTCTCGGTGGAGCTGGAGTCCTCCGACGGCCACAACGACACGATGATGGACCCGGAGCAGCGGATCTGGGGCTTCGAGACCAACTTCGGCGGCCTGGCCCAGCTGGCCCTGGTGAAGACCAACCAGCTGATGCCCAAGCCCGCCCACCTGACCTGGGAGGAGGCCGCCTCCCCCGGCCTGGTCAACTCCACCGCCTACCGCCAGCTGGTGTCGCAGAACGGCGCGGGCATGAAGCAGGGCGACAACGTGCTGATCTGGGGCGCCAGCGGCGGCCTCGGCTCGTACGCCACCCAGTACGCGCTGGCCGGCGGCGCCACCCCGATCTGTGTGGTCTCCAACGACCAGAAGGCCGAGATCTGCCGGGCGATGGGCGCCGAGGCGATCATCGACCGCTCCGCCGAGGGCTACAGGTTCTGGAAGGACGAGCACACCCAGGACCCGCGCGAGTGGAAGCGTCTGGGCAGCCGGATCCGCGAGCTGACCGGCGGCGAGGACGTGGACATCGTCTTCGAGCACCCGGGCCGGGAGACCTTCGGCGCCTCGGTGTACGTCACCCGCAAGGGCGGCACCATCGTCACCTGCGCCTCGACCTCCGGCTACATGCACCAGTACGACAACCGCTACCTGTGGATGTCGCTGAAGCGGATCGTCGGCTCGCACTTCGCCAACTACCGCGAGGCCTGGGAGGCCAACCGCCTGGTGGCCAAGGGCAAGATCCACCCGACGGTGTCCAAGGTCTACAGCCTCGACCAGTCCGGCCAGGCCGCGCTCGACGTCCACCAGAACAAGCACCAGGGCAAGGTCGGCGTGCTCTGCCTCGCGCCGTCCGAGGGCCTCGGGGTGCGCAATGCCGAGCTGCGCGAGAAGCACCTGCCGGCGATCAACCTGTTCCGCGAGGCCTCCGAGCGGGCCGAGCGGCCCGGCCGTGACATCTAAGGCGATCCGATGACTGATCAGAAGCGTGATCGGCCCTGGCTGATGCGGACCTACGCGGGACACTCGACCGCGAGTGACTCCAACGCGCTCTACCGGAAGAACCTCGCCAAGGGCCAGACGGGTCTCTCGGTCGCCTTCGACCTGCCGACCCAGACGGGCTACGACTCCGACCACATCCTCGCCCGCGGCGAGGTCGGCCGGGTCGGCGTGCCGGTGGGCCACGTCGGGGACATGCGCGCCCTGTTCGAGGGCATCCCGCTCGAACAGACCAACACCTCCATGACGATCAACGCCACCGCCATGTGGCTGCTGGCGCTCTACCAGGTGGTCGCCGAGGAGCAGGGCGCCGACATCGCCAAGCTCACCGGCACCACCCAGAACGACATCGTCAAGGAGTACCTCTCGCGCGGGACGCACGTCTTCCCGCCCGGGCCGTCCGTGCGTCTGATCACCGACATGATCGCCTACACGGTCGGGAACATCCCCAAGTGGAACCCGATCAACATCTGCAGCTACCACCTCCAGGAGGCCGGGGCCACCCCGGTCCAGGAGATCGCCTACGCGATGTGCACCGCGATCTCGGTGCTGGACGCGGTCCGCGACTCCGGCCAGGTGCCGGCCGAGCGGATGGGCGAGGTGGTCGCCCGGATCTCCTTCTTCGTCAACGCCGGCGTGCGCTTCGTCGAGGAGATGTGCAAGATGCGCGCCTTCGCCCAGCTCTGGGAGAAGGTCACCCTGGAGCGCTACGGGATCCAGGACGCCAAGCAGCGCCGCTTCCGCTACGGCGTCCAGGTCAACTCGCTCGGCCTGACCGAGGCGCAGCCGGAGAACAACGTCCAGCGGATCGTGCTGGAGATGCTCGCCGTCACGCTCTCCAAGGACGCCCGCGCCCGGGCCGTCCAGCTGCCCGCCTGGAACGAGGCGCTCGGCCTGCCCCGCCCCTGGGACCAGCAGTGGTCGCTGCGCATCCAGCAGGTGCTCGCCTACGAGTCCGACCTGCTGGAGTACGGGGACCTCTTCAACGGCTCCGAGGTGATCGAGAGCAAGACCGCCGAGCTGTTGGCCGGCGCGGAGGCCGAGATCGCCAAGGTGCTGGAGATGGGCGTCAAGGCGGGCAACCGCGGCATCATCCCGGCCGTCGAGTCCGGCTACCTGAAGTCCAACCTGGTCGCCTCGCACGCCGCCCGCCGGGCCCGGATCGAGTCCGGCGAGGACAAGATCATCGGGGTCAACTGCTTCGACACCACCGAGGAGAGCCCGCTGACGGCCGACCTCGACACCGCGATCATGGTGGTCGACCCCGCCTCCGAGCAGTCCGTGCTCGCCGCCCTGGAGCGGTGGCGCGGCGAGCGCGACGAGGCCGCCGCCCAGTCCGCCCTCCAGGAGCTGAAGGCCGTCGCGGCCACCGAGACCAACCTGATGCCCGCGACGCTCGCCTGCGCCCGCGCCGGGGTCACCACCGGCGAGTGGTCCTTCGCCCTGCGCGAGGTCTTCGGCGAGTACCGCGCGCCCACCGGCGTCGGCGGCGCCCCGGTCGCGGTGGCGGCCGAGCCCGGCGGCGAGCTGGCCGCGGTCCGCGAGGCGGTCGCCGCGACCGCCGCCGAGCTGGGCACCGGCAAGCTGCGCCTGCTGGTCGGCAAGCCCGGCCTGGACGGGCACTCCAACGGCGCCGAGCAGATCGCCGTCCGGGCCCGCGACGCCGGGTTCGAGGTGGTCTACCAGGGGATCCGGCTGACGCCCGAGCAGATCGTCTCCGCCGCCGTCGCGGAGGACGTGCACTGCGTGGGCCTGTCGATCCTCTCCGGGGCCCACCCCGAGCTGGTGCCCGACGTCCTGCACCGGTTGCGCCGGGCCGGGGTGGAGGATGTGCCAGTGATCGTGGGTGGCATCATCCCGGCAGCGGACGGTGAGGCTCTCAAGGCCGCCGGCGTCGCCGCCGTGTTCACCCCGAAGGACTTCGGCATCACGACCATCATCGGCCGGATCGTGGACGAGATCCGGCTGGCCAACAGGCTCCAGCCGTGGACGCCCGCAGCCGCCGCGACGACCACCAGCTGACCCCGGAAGGACTGACCCACCCATGGCAACCGTCAACAGGCTCCGCCCCCGCCGCTCCTGCCTCGCCGTGCCGGGCTCCAACCCGCGCTTCCTGGAGAAGGCCCAGGGCCTCCCGGCCGACCAGGTCTTCCTCGACCTGGAGGACGCCTGCGCCCCGCTGGTCAAGGAGAGCGCCCGGCACCACATCGTCGACGCGCTGAACAACGGCGACTGGGGCAAGAAGACCAAGGTCGTCCGCGTCAACGACTGGACCACCCACTGGACGTACCGCGACGTGATCACCGTCGTCGAGGGCGCCGGCCCCAACCTCGACTGCATCATGCTGCCGAAGGTCCAGGACGCCGAGCAGGTCAAGGCGCTCGACCTGCTGCTCACCCAGATCGAGAAGACCATGGGCTTCGAGGTCGGCAAGATCGGCATCGAGGCGCAGATCGAGAACGCCAAGGGCCTGATCAACGTCGACGCGATCGCCGAGGCCTCGCCGCGGCTGGAGACGATCATCTTCGGCCCGGCCGACTTCATGGCCTCGATCAACATGAAGTCCCTGGTGGTCGGCGAGCAGCCGGTCGGCTACCCGGCCGATGCCTACCACTACATCCTGATGCGCATCCTGATGGCCGCCCGCGCCAACGACCTGCAGGCCATCGACGGCCCCTACCTGCAGATCCGCAACCAGGAGGGCTACCGCGAGGTGGCCGGCCGCGCCGCCGCGCTCGGCTTCGACGGCAAGTGGGTGCTCCACCCGGACCAGGTCGGCGCCGCGAACGAGATCTTCTCGCCCTCGCAGGCGGACTACGACCACGCCGAGCTGATCCTCGACGCCTACGACTGGTGCACCTCCGAGGCGGGCGGTGCCAAGGGCTCCGCGATGCTCGGCGACGAGATGATCGACGAGGCCAGCCGCAAGATGGCCCTGGTCATCGCTGGCAAGGGCCGCGCCGCCGGGTTCCAGCGCACCTCCAAGTTCGAGCCCCCGCAGGCCTGACCTCCCTAAGGACCACTGAGATGCAGTTCGGACGCACCTACGAGGAGTTCGAGGTCGGCGCTGTCTACAAGCACTGGCCCGGCAAGACGGTCACCGAGTACGACGACCACCTCTTCTGTCTGCTCACCATGAACCACCACCCGCTCCACATGGACACCAATTACGCGGAGCGGACGACCGACTTCGGCAAGAACGTCGTGGTGGGCAACTACATCTACTCGCTGCTGCTCGGCATGTCCGTCCCGGACGTGTCCGGCAAGGCGATCGCCAACCTGGAGATCGAGTCGCTGCGGCACATCGCGCCGACCTTCCACGGCGACACCCTCTACGGCGAGACCACCGTGCTCGACAAGTGGCCGTCCAAGTCCAAGGACGACCGCGGGATCGTGTACGTCGAGACCAAGGGCTACAAGCAGGACGGCACGGTCGTCTGCGTCTTCCGCCGCAAGGTGATGGTGCCGACCGCGACGTACATCACGGAGCGCGGCGGCGAGCAGCCCGGCCGTCCCACTCCGCTGTCCTAGCCCGCCACCCCAGAGCCCCGGACGGGTAGGCCGCCGTCATCGGCCGATCCCCACCCCGGTACCGGGGGCCCCGCCGCGTAGCCACGCCGGCAGGGCCCCCGGCGATCCCCCCCCCCGCAGTTCTTGCCCTCCCCCCACCCTCTTCCTCTTTCGCCACAGGAGCCGCACGATGGGACGCCTCGCACAGACCGACGGCCTCACCGAGATCCAGCGGGACATCCTCGCCACCGTGCGGGATTTCGTCGACAAGGAGATCATTCCGGTCGCGACCGAGCTGGAGCACAAGGACGAGTACCCCACCGCCATCGTCGAGGGGATGAAGCAGCTCGGCCTCTTCGGCCTCACCATTCCCGAGGAGTACGGCGGCCTCGGCGAATCGCTGCTCACCTACGCCCTGGTGGTGGAGGAGATCGCGCGCGGCTGGATGTCCGTGTCCGGCATCGTCAACACCCACTTCATCGTGGCCCACATGATCAACGCGCACGGCACCCAGGAACAGAAGGACTACTTCCTGCCGAAGATGGCCGCCGGTGAAATCCGCGGCGCCTTCTCGATGTCCGAGCCCGGGCTGGGATCCGACGTTTCCGCGATCTCCACCAAGGGCGTCAAGGACGGCGACTCCTACGTCCTCAACGGCCAGAAGATGTGGCTCACCAACGGTGGCACGTCCACCCTGGTCGCGGTGCTCTGCAAGACCGACGAGGGCGGCAGCTCCCCGTACAAGAACATGACGACCTTCCTGATCGAGAAGACGGCGGGCTTCGGCCCGAACGCGACCGTCCCCGGCCTCACCGTGCCCGGGAAGATCGAGAAGATGGGCTACAAGGGCGTCGACACCACCGAGCTGATCCTGCAGGACGTCCGCGTCCCGGCCGACCGGGTCCTCGGCGGCGCCCCGGGCAAGGGCTTCTACCAGATGATGGACGGCGTCGAGGTCGGCCGGGTCAACGTGGCCGCGCGCGGCTGCGGCGTCGCCCGCCGCGCCTTCGAGCTGGGCATCTCCTACGCCCAGCAGCGCTCCACCTTCGGCAAGAAGATCGCCGAGCACCAGGCGATCCAGTTCAAGCTCGCCGAGATGGCCACCAAGGTCGAGGCCGCCCACCAGATGATGGTGATGGCCGCCCGCAAGAAGGACAGCGGCGAGCGCAACGACCTTGAGGCCGGCATGGCCAAGTACCTCGCCTCCGAGTACTGCAAGGAGGTCGTCGAGGACGCCTTCCGCATCCACGGCGGCTACGGCTTCTCCAAGGAGTACGAGATCGAGCGCCTCTACCGCGAGGCCCCGATGCTGCTCATCGGTGAAGGTACTGCGGAGATCCAGAAGATGATCGTCGGACGTCGTCTGTTGGAGGAGTACCGCATCGCGCAGTGACAACGACCAGCACGGAGACGCGCCGGGCGGTGCGGTGACGCCCTGCCCGGCGGGTCGACGGCCCGCTGACGGCCGGTCGACGGGCGTGCGGGCCCGTCCCGGCACCCCGCCGTGCCTCCACGACCCCGGCCTGGTCCGCCTGGGGTCCGGCACGGCTCCCGAAGCGGCCGCAGGGCGTACAGCTGCTGTCACGCGCCTTGCGGCCGCTTCGGCGCACCCGGCCGCCCGCCCCGGTACCGACGGCTCCGGGGTTCCGTCGGCACGCCTGTTGAGACAAGTGTCACCAGCCTCGCCCGGACCCTTGGGAACCGGAGCGGGGCGAGCTACGGTCGTATACACAGAAGGCGCAGCTGCGCCGCACGCAGGACACATGACCGAGCAGGCGGGTTGCCCACCCACCGTGTGCTCCCGATAGCATCCACCGGGACAGCAGCCGTCCCTTTATTACTCGATCCCCGCGGTGGCCCCCGTCCAGCGGCCATGATCCCCCGCGACAAAGGTCTTCGATGCCCATCAGCCCGTCCCCTCACACCTCCGTCACGGACCGCGATGCCCTCGCCGCCACGACGGCCGGTCGGCGACCCCGCGTGACCATCGCGCGCGGAGCCACCCCCTGGTTCGTCCCCACCCTCGCCACGGCCGCCGTGACCACCGCCCTCACCCGGCGCAGCGGTGCATGGGCCCTGGCGGCGGTACCCGCCTGTGCGCTCAGCGCGGGCATGCTGTGGTTCTTCCGCGACCCCGAGCGTGAGATCGGCACGGGCAGAGTGATCTCCCCCGCCGACGGCGTGGTGCAGAGCATCGACGCCTGGCCGGACGGCCGCACCCGGGTGGCGATCTTCATGAGCCCGCTCAACGTGCACGTCAACCGGGCGCCCCTGCCCGGCACCGTGACGTCCGTCGAGCATGTCGCGGGTGGTTTCGTGCCCGCGTTCAACAAGGACAGCGACCAGAACGAGCGGGTCGTCTGGCACTTCGAGACCGAGCTCGGCGACATCGAGATGGTGCAGATCGCGGGGGCCGTGGCCCGCCGGATCGTGCCGTACGTCGACGCCGGTACCAAGGTCGAGCAGGGCGATCGGATCGGTCTGATCCGCTTCGGGTCCCGGGTCGACACCTACCTGCCGGCCGGCGTCGAGGTCGGCGTCGAGGTCGGCCAGAAGACCACAGCCGGGGTGACGCGCCTTGACCGTGACTGATCCTGAGACGATTGTCGGCCTGGACGACGAGGAGACGGCCCTGCGCCGCCGCCGTTGGGCGCGCGACCGCGAGCTGCGCGCCCCGCGCTCTCCCCAGCACCTGTCCACCGCCGACTTCCTGACCCTGGGGAACGCCGTCTGCGGCTTCCTGGCGATCTACTCGATCACCACCGGGGTCCTCGTCCCGCACATCACCAACCCGGACGCCGCGCCGGACAAGCACAGTGCCGCCACCGCGGTGACGCTGCTGCTGATCGGCTCGATGTGCGACCTCTTCGACGGGCTGGTGGCGCGCAAGCTGCGCTCCTCCGCCCTCGGGGCCGAGCTCGACAACCTGGCCGACCTGATCAGCTTCGGCATCGCGCCGGCCTACTTCGTCGCGGTCTGGGGCATGGTCTCGCCGGGCTCCGACAGCCGGCTCTCGGCGCTGATCGCGCTGACGGTGCTGCTCTCGGTGGTGCTGCGACTGGCCCGCTTCTCGGCGGTGAAGATGCGGCCCGGGGTGTTCCAGGGCATGCCCTGCCCGATGGGCGCGATGACGGTGATCGCCATCGTGCTGCTCGACCCGCCGTTCCTGCCCGGTCTGCTGGCCATCGCGGGCACCGCGTACCTGATGATGAGCCGGATCGAGTACCCGAAGCCGCAGGGGCTGCTGGCCACCGCCACGCTCTGCTGGATCGTGCTCTCGATCGGCTGCCTGGCGGCCTGGGCGACCGGCCTGAAGGGCGGCGACTACCTGCTGCACATCGGCGCCTACGGCCAGATCGCGCTCGCCGCGATGGCCCCGCTGCTGGTGATCCGGCGCAAGGTCGGCCAGAAGGTCGGGGACGTCCGGGCGCGCCGCGCGGAGTCCCGGCTCGGCTGATCCCGACGGACGTACGACGAAGGGCCCGGATCCGCTCGACGGATCCGGGCCCTCTCGCTTGCCCTCGCGCGCGGACTTCCGGGGCGCTGTCCTCCGGGACGCGCTCGCACGTGCCCGGGGCGGCTACGCCCCGCCGCGGTGGACGCTGAAGGCCGAGCGGCGAGCCGCGCGGGCCACGCCCGGGTCGGGGTGGACGCTGGAGACGGCGGTCAGCACCGAGGCCGCCCGGGGGTGGCCGGACTGCCGGGCCCGGGCGAACAGCCGGACCGGGTCACCGGCCGAGGCGCCCTCGACGTGGCCCACCAGGAGCTCGGTCTCGCCGTGGTCGAGCACGGCGGCCGCGGTGTCCACCCAGAGCCAGGCGGCGTCCTCCGCGCCCAGCACATCGGCGGGGGCGACGCCCTCGTCCGACTGCTCGGCGAGCCAGAGCAGCGCGTAGGGGCGCAGCACCGGGGCGTCCACGGCGGCCCGCACGGCCTGCTCCGCGGTGGAGCCGGCCACCCGCAGCGCCTCGAAGGCGAGGCCGCGGACCAGCGCGTCGTCGCCCTGGGCGGCGTCCAGCAGTTCGGCCACCGCCCGGTCGGCCGGCCGGGCCGCGACCCAGGCGCGGAACTCGGCGCGGGCCGGGCCCGGCGAGTAGTCGGCGCAGGCGTTGAGCAGTTCGAAGGCGCTCTGCTCGATGTGCCCGGCGGCCGTCTGGGCGACGGTGCAGATCTCCTCCAGCTTGGCCCGCACCGCCCAGTGCCCGAGCGGCGAGAGCTCGGCGGCGTCGTCCTTGCGGACCACCGCGCCGACGGCGGCCAGGCCGTCCAGCATCCAGTCCAGGACGGCGGCCACGTCGGCGGGCGCGGCCGGGGTGTCGATCTGCGGCTCGCGGCAGGTGCCGCGGACGGCCGAGACCGCCGACGCGGCGTGCGGCACCGGCGAGAGCCCCAGCGCGCCGTCGCCGCCGCCGACCCGGCGCTCGTCCAGGCCCCGGCGCAGCAGCTCCAGCAGCTCGCTGTCGGCGACCGGGCCGGCCACCAGGTGCAGGAAGGAGAGCAGCTGGGGTGCCTGGTCGACGGCCTGCCCGGCGAGCACCGCGAAGACGCCGCGCAGGGCGGCGGGCGGCACCGGGGCGAGCAGCGTCCAGGCGTCGAACAGGGCCGACCAGCCGCGGACCACGGCCTCGTCGTCGTGTTCCCAGGCGTGCAGGCGCCAGCCGGGGGCGGCGCCGCCGTCCCGGGCCTCGACCAGGCCGACCAGCAGGGCCTGGCCCCAGGCCTTGGTGGCGGCGCCGACCGTCATGGCGAGGGCGCGGCCGGCGTCGCGGGCGTCCTCGGGGAGCAGCTCGCCGCGCTTGTCGACCTCGGCGAGTTCACCGGCCCAGCGGGCGATGCGGACGGCGTCGATCAACATCCGACGGGCCAGCGGGGCCAGCTCGGCGGGAGCGGGGAAGCCGTCCGGCACCGGGACCCGGCCACGGCCGGGGGCTGGTGCGGGGCCTCGTCGGCGGGGTACGCCGGAGCCGCCCGGCCTGGCGCCGGCGGGGCGGTGGGCAGTTCCGGGGAGACGGGTCACCGTCGCACCGGAGCCGATCGTCGGCGGGAGCTGGGCATCACGGTCGCGCGGATTCCGAGACGTCACGTCGAGCAGTCTTCCCCTTGTACCGGCCTTCTGTCACATCCGATCGGCCCCGACCACCGGGAGGCGGTCGCGGGGGGTCGACAAGATCGGGCAACAGAGGCCAAACCGCCTGGCCGGATCTGTCTGACGCGCACACGCCAGCTCGGGGGCGGTGGGGTGAACGGGGCGGGAGCGGAGGACCCGGCGGGGGTTCCGGAGGACCCACCGGGGGTTCCGGAGGACCCGGCGGGGGTTCCGGAGGACCCACCGGGGGTTCCGGAGGACCCACCGGTGGGTCCGGCCCCGCCCGGGAGCGCTCCCCGCCGCCCGGGGTCACCCGGCCCGGAGCGGCGGGAGCGGGGTGGCGGGAGGCGGAGCGGCGGGCCTCGGAGCAGCGGAGGTCAGAGCAGCGGGGTGAGCCAGCGCCGGAGGTGCTCCTCGTAGCGGTCGGGGTCGGCGTTCCAGAGGCCCGCGTGCTCCCCGCCGGGCACGGCCCGGAGGCCGACCACGTCGGAGCGCCGGTCGGCCAGCCGGGCGGCGGCCCGCCAGGGGGCCAGCGTGTCGTCGGGCCCTTGCAGGAGGAGGGTGGGCACCCGCAGGTCGGTACCGTCCGCGAGGCGGGCGAAGTCGGCCAGATCCACGCCGGCCCGGCCCTCGGCGGCGAGCGCGCCCAGCTCGCCGGCGGCGCCCCGGTAGCCGGCCCGGGCCGCGCCCCGGCGGGCGGAGGCCGACCAGTCGAGCACCGGGGAGTCCAGGATCAGGCCGCTGATCGCGGAGGCCCACGCCGAACGGGCCGCGGTCTGCAGCACCATGGTCGCGCCGAGCGACCAGCCGTACAGGACGACCCGCCCGGCGCCGCTGTCGAGGGCCAGCCGCAGGGCCGCCTCGACGTCCCGCCACTCGGTCTCCCCGAAGTGGCCGAGGCCGTCCGGGGAGGCGGGCGCGCCCTCGTCGCCGCGGTAGGTGACGGCGAGGACGGGCAGGCCGAACCGCTCCAGCACGGGGATCACCGGGAGGGTCTGCTGCCGGTCGGCGCCGGGGCCGTGCACCAGGATCACCCAGGTACCGCGCTTGCCGTCGAGCCACCAGGCGGGCAGCGCGCCCAGCTCGCCCTCCACGGCGGTCTCGGTGAACGGCAGGCCGAGTGCGGAGGTCGGATCGCCGAGGTGGACGCGGGGCGTGAAGCGGACCGAGGTGCCGGGAGCCAGGGTGCCCCGGTCGGCGCGGACCAGTCGCCGGGTGACGCCCCGCTCGTCCGCGTGCAGGATCTCGTCGACCACCGCGTGCCCGCCGTCGGCCCACTCGACGGCCCAGCGGCCGGGGCGGGCGCTCTCGGCGGTGCGGGTGAAGGTGGCCCGACCCGCGCCGAGGGCCAGCACCACCACGGGGCCGGCGGGCCGCTCACGGGCGGCCGCCGGGTTGACCATCCGCTCGGACGCCCGCCGGCCGATCAGCAGGACGGCGGCCCCGGTCCCGACGACGGCGGCCGCCACTACGGCCGCGGTTCCCCAACGCATATCGCTCCCCGCTCTGTTCGTCGCGGACTGGGCACTGTGCCCACCAGTCCACTCGTGGGAACGGCGCCCGGCCACCGGACACGGCCGTCCGGGTCACGCCGGCCCGGGGTTCACGGTGCGGCGGGGTTCACGGTGCGGCGGGGTTCACGGTGCGGCGGGGCTCGCGGCGGGGCAGGGCTCGCGGCGGGGCTCGCGACGCGAATCACGGAAGGAGGGAACGGAAGCGGAGACAGGGAAACGGAGAAGGCAAGCGGAGGACGGAAGGGGGAGCGGGGAGGACCGCGGCCGGTCAGACCGGGATCTCGGTCTCCAGCCGCCCCAGCAGCTCCCAGAACCGCTCGCCCGGCGGCCGGGCCGCCTGCGCCGCCTCGGGGCCCGCCGCCGGGGCCGGGGAGCCCCAGCTGCCGGCGCCCCAGTGGGAGGTGACCTGGTACTCCTTCTGCAGCGCCGTCAGCACGGTGGCGAGGTCGTCCTCGTGTACCGGCACGATCCGGCCGATCGGCCGCACGTGCGCCTGCCAGCGGCTGTCCACGCACTGCCGCAGCCGCCGGTCCAGCTCGTCCGCCCGGCCCGTCACCGCGACCAGCTCGCGCAGCGTCAGGCCGAGCACCTGGGCCAGCGCGTACGTCTGCTCCTGCTCGCCGTCCCACCGCCCGGTCGCCTCGGCCTGCTGGTACTGCCGCAGGGCGATGCCGATCCGGCGGGCCGCGCTCTCCTGGTTGAGCTCCCGGGCGACCCGGAAGTCCCGCAGCCGGGCCGGGCGGACGCCCATCAGCTGGGCCGGCGGGCACCAGAGCGCCCGGGCCAGCGCGATGAACTCCTCCTCGGTGGGGCGCAGCGCGCCGCTCTCCCAGCCGAGCAGGTGGGTGGGCAGCAGCCGGACACCGTGCGCGGCCATGCCCTCGACCACCTGGTCGGGGGTCAGGCCGAGTCCGGCGCGGTGCGCGCGGGCGGCCGCGGGCGAGAAGGGCACCGGAGGCACGGCGGGTGGCTGTCTGCGTCGCATGGGACCCGACGGTAGGGGGTGGTCCGGCCGCCCCCCAGCCGCCGAACACACGAAGCGGGCCTGGAGGGTTCTCCAGGCGACTGGACGATCACACAGGCTGTCATGCCCCTGCGGGGGGTGGTGATCAGAGGTAGCGACGGGGCCGGGAAACCCCCGGGCGCTGTGACCAACCCCTCCGTGACCTTGGTTGACGCACGGTTCGGCCGCGTGATGGGATCCTTCAGCCAAACGGAGGCATGCAGAGGAAGCCGGTGCGAGTCCGGCGCGGTCCCGCCACTGTCACCGGGGAGCACACTCGGAGTCCCTCCTCGCCCGACGCGGCGCCGGAGGGGTCCATCACGGCGAGCCGTCAGCGGCGGCCGGAGGCCCGGGGGTGCGTTCGACCCCGGAAGCCAGGAGACTCTCGCCCCCGGTTCGTCGATCCAGGGCGCGGACCCTGAGTGAGGACACGCACGCGATGCAGGCTGCCCCGACCTTCCGAGCCCTCTGCTGTCCACCGTGCGCCCGCTGACCCGCGCCGCCGCCTTCGCGCTGGGCGCCGTCGCCGGATACCTCGCCGACGCCCGTTTCGCCGATCCGCGGCGCGGCCACCCGGTGGCCGTCTTCGGCGGCGCGGCCGGCCGGCTGGAGCGGCGGATCTGGCGCGACGACCGCGCGGTCGGCACCGCCTTCACCGCGCTCTGCGTGGGCACCGTCGCCGCCGGCGCGGTGGCCGCCGACCGCACCCTGGGCCGCCGGCCGCTCGGGCGGGCCGCGCTGGCCGCCGCCGCGACCTGGACGGTGCTCGGCGGCACCTCGCTCACCCGCGAGGCCCGCACGATCGGGCGCTCGCTCGCCGCGCACGACCTCGCGGCGGCGCGCGAGCGGCTGCCGCACCTGTGCGGACGCGACCCGAGCGCCCTCGACGAGCAGCAGATCGCCCGCGCGGTGGTCGAGTCGGTCGCCGAGAACACCGCCGACGCCGTGGTCAACGCGCTCGTCTGGGGCGCCCTCGCGGGCACGCCCGGGCTGCTGGCGTTCCGCGCGGTCAACACCCTCGACGCGATGGTCGGCCACCGCTCGCCCCGCCACACCCGGTTCGGCTGGGCCTCGGCCCGGCTGGATGACCTGGCGGGCTGGCCGGGCGCCCGGCTGACCGCGCTGCTGGCGGTCGCCGCCGCGCCCGAGCCCCGGACGGCCTGGCGGGTCTGGCGCCGGGACGGCTCCGCCCACCCCAGCCCCAACGCGGGCCAGGCCGAGTCGGCCTTCGCCGGCGCCGTCGGGGTGCGCCTCGGCGGCACCCTGCGGTACGGCACCCGGGTGGAGCACCGGCCGGTCCTGGGCGGCGAGCTGCGGCCGGTGACGGTGGACGATATCGAGCGCGCCTGCCGGCTCTCCCGCCGGGTGGGGCTGCTCGCACTGGGTACGACCGTCGCCGGGCACGCCGTCGTGCGGGCCTTCGGGGCGGGGACGAGAAGGGGGAGCGCGTGAGCAACGCACTGCTGGTCGCCGGGACGACCTCGGACGCCGGGAAGAGCGTGGTCACCGCCGGCATCTGCCGCTGGCTGGCCCGTCAGGGCGTCGCCGTGGCGCCGTTCAAGGCGCAGAACATGTCCTTGAACTCCTTCGTCACCGCCGACGGCGCGGAGATCGGCCGCGCCCAGGCGATGCAGGCCCAGGCCGCCCGGGTGGAGCCCGAGGCGGCGATGAACCCGGTGCTGCTGAAGCCCGGCGCGGACGGCCGCAGCCAGGTGGTGCTGCTCGGCCGGGCGGTCGCCGAGGTCGGCGCGCTGGACTACCGCGAGCGCAAGCCCGTCCTGCTGGAACGGGCCCTGGAGTGCCTGGCCGACCTGCGCCGCCGCTACGACGTGGTGGTCTGCGAGGGCGCCGGGTCACCCGCCGAGATCAATCTGCGCGACCGGGACATCGCCAACATGGGCCTGGCCACCGCCGCCGCGCTGCCCGTCGTGGTGGTCGGCGACATCGACCGCGGCGGCGTGTTCGCGGCGATGTACGGGACGCTGGCGCTGCTGTCCCAGGAGGACCAACGGCATGTCGCGGGCTGGCTCGTCAACAAGTTCCGCGGCGACGCGCGGCTGCTGGCGCCCGGGCTGGAGATGCTCCGCGAGCTGACCGGCCGTCCGGTCCTGGGCACCCTGCCGATGCTGTCCGGGCTCTGGCTGGACGCCGAGGACTCGCTGGACCTGACCACCGTGGTGGACCGCACCGAGGGCCGCGGGCCGCTCGGCACCGACGTGCTGCGGGTGGCCGTGGTGCGCTTCCCCCGGCTCTCCAACTTCACCGACGTGGACGCGCTGGCGCAGGAGCCCGGGGTGCTGGTCCGCTGGGCCACCCGGCCCGAGGAGCTGGCCGACGCCGACCTGGTGATCCTGCCCGGCACCCGGGCCACCGTGGCCGACCTGGCCTGGCTGCGCGAGCGCGGCCTGGAGCCGGCCCTGCGGGCCCGGGCCGCGGCCGGGCTGCCGGTCCTCGGCGTCTGCGGCGGCTACCAGATGCTGACGCGCGCCATCCACGACGAGGTCGAGTCCCGGGCCGGCGCCGTCGACGGCCTGGCCCTGCTGCCCGCCCACGTCCGGTTCGGCGCCGAGAAGGTGCTCGCCCGGCCGGTCGGCCGGGCGTTCGGGCAGCCGGTCGCGGGCTACGAGATCCACCACGGCGTGGTGACCGTCGAGGGCGGCACCGCGTTCGTCACCGACGAGGACGGCCGGAGCCTGGACGGCTGCCGGGTCGGACCGGTCTGGGGGACGACCTGGCACGGCGTGCTGGAGAACGACGACTTCCGCCGCGCGCTGCTGCGCAAGGTGGCCGAGGCGACGGGCCGGGCCTTCGTGCCCGCCCCGGACACGTCGTTCGCCGAGGCGCGCGAGGCCCGGCTGGACCGGCTGGGCGACCTGATCGAGGAGCACGCGGACACCGACGCGCTGTGGAAGCTGATCGAGGGCGGGGTGCCGGCCGCGGGTTCGCTGCCGTTCCTGCCGCCCGGGGCCCCCTTGGAGAATCATGAGTGACGTCCGCTACCCCTTCACCGCGATCGTCGGAATGGCCGACCTGCGGCTCGGGCTGCTGCTCAACGCGGTCTCCCCGGCCGTCGGCGGCGTGCTGGTGCGCGGTGAGAAGGGCACCGCCAAGTCGACCATGGTGCGCGCGCTGGCCGGCCTGCTGCCGTCCATCGCCGCCGTCGACGGCTGCCGCTTCGCCTGCGACCCGGCGGCACCGGACCCGCAGTGCCCGGACGGCGCGCACGACGGCGCCGACGAGTCCCACCGCCCCGCCCGGCTGGTCGAGCTGCCGGTCGGCGTCTCCGAGGACCGGATCGTCGGCTCGCTGGACCTGGAGCGCGCGCTGGCCGAGGGCGTCAAGGCGTACGAGCCGGGTCTGCTGGCCCGGGCCCACCGGGGCGTGCTCTACATCGACGAGGTCAACCTGCTCCAGGACCACGTGGTGGACCTGCTGCTGGACGCGGCCGCGATGGGCCGCTCCTACGTGGAGCGCGAGGGCGTGTCGGTGCGGCACGCCGCGCGCTTCCTGCTGGTCGGCACGATGAACCCGGAGGAGGGCGAGCTGCGCCCGCAGCTGCTCGACCGGTTCGGCCTGACCGTGGAGATCGCCGCCACCCGGGAGCCGACGGAGCGCGCCGAGGTGGTCCGCCGCCGGCTGGCGTACGACGCCGACCCGGCCGGCTTCGCCGGACGGTTCGCCGAGGACGAGCGCGCGCTCGCCGGACGGATCACCGCGGCGCGCGAGCTGCTGCCCTCGGTCGTGCTGACGGACGTGGCGCTGCGTCAGATCACCGCCGTCTGCGCCGCGTTCGAGGTGGACGGGCTGCGCGCGGACATCGTGATGGCCCGCACCGCCGTCGCCCTGGCCGCCTGGGCGGGCCGGACCGAGGTGCTGGAGGAGGACGTCCGCAAGGCCGCCCAGCTGGCCCTGCCGCACCGCCGTCGGCGCAACCCCTTCGACGCGCCGGGCCTGGACGAGGAGCAGCTGGACCGGACGCTGGAGGAGCACGCCGGGCCGGAGGAGCCCGAGGAGAGCGCCGCCGAGGAGAGCGCCGCCGAGGAGCCGAAGCCCGAGGGTGAGGACCCCCGGGACGGCGGGCCCGAGGACGACGGCCCGGGGCCGGACGGCGGCGGCCCGGACGGCGGCCCCGACAACGGCGGCGGCGCACCCGCGCCCTCCGACGCGCCCGACGGCTCCGCGGCCGCCGGGCCCGAGCCGGAGGCACCCGCCGCCGGGGAGCCGGTGCCGCGGCAGAACCGCGGCGGCACCCCGGAGTCCGCGCCGGTGGCGGCCGGCGAGCCGTACCGCACCCGGCTGTTCAAGGTCGAGGGCACCGGCAAGGGCGCCCAGGGCCGCCGCTCCCCCGCCGAGACCGACGGCGGCCACACCATCCGCGCCCGCCGCCCGCAGGGGCGGCTCGCCCGGCTGCACCTGAGCGCCACCCTGCGGGCCGCCGCGCCGCACCAGGTGGCGCGCGGGCGGGACTCGCGGGCGCTGGTGCTGCACAAGGACGACTTCCGCGAGCAGGTCCGCCAGGGCCGGGAATCCAACCTGGTGCTGTTCGTGGTGGACGCCTCCGGCTCGATGGCGGCCCGGCAGCGGATGACCGCCGTCAAGGGCGCCGTGCTCTCCCTGCTGATGGACGCCTACCAGCGTCGCGACAAGATCGGCATGATCACCTTCCGCGGCGCGACCGCCGAGCTGGCCCTGCCGCCGACCTCCTCGGTCGAGGTGGGCGCGGCCCGGCTGGAGTCGCTGCCCACCGGCGGCCGGACCCCGCTGGCGGCCGGGCTGCTGCGCGCGCACGAGGTGCTGCGGGTCGAGCGGATGCGCGACCCGCACCGCCGCCCGCTGCTGGTCGTGGTGACCGACGGCCGGGCGACCGGCTCGCGGGACGCCGTCGCGCGGTCCCAGCGCGCCGCCGAACTGTTCACCGCCCAGGGCGTGGCGAGCGTGGTGCTGGACTGCGAGTCCGGCCCGGTGCGGCTCGGCCTGGCCCGCACGCTGGCCGCCCGACTGGGTGCCACCGCCGTGACCCTGGACGAGCTGCGGGCCGAAGGCGTGGCCTCGCTCGTCCGCGACAACCGTGCCCACCGAGCCACCGCGACGCGAAAGGCGGCCTGAACCACATGCCCAAGGGAATCCCCGAGAGCGTCCCCGACGACGGCCTGACGACCCGTCAGCGTCGCACCCAGCCGATCACCGCGGTCCACACCGGCCCCGGCAAGGGCAAGTCCACCGCCGCCTTCGGCATGGCCCTGCGGGCCTGGAACCAGGGCTGGCCGATCGGGGTGTTCCAGTTCGTCAAGTCCGCGAAGTGGAAGGTCGGCGAGGAGAACGCGCTGCGCGTGCTCGGCGCCTCCGGCGAGGGCGGCACGGTCGACTGGCACAAGATGGGCTCCGGCTGGTCGTGGATCCAGCGCTCCACCGAGATGGAGATGGACAGCGAGGAGGCCGCCAAGGAGGGCTGGGAGCAGGTCAAGCGCGACCTGGCCGCCGAGACCTACCGGTTCTACGTGCTGGACGAGTTCACCTACCCGATGCACTGGGGCTGGGTCGACGTGGCCGAGGTGGTGTCGGTGCTGAAGGACCGCCCGGGCAGCCAGCACGTGGTCATCACCGGCCGGTACGCGACCGAGGCACTGACCGACTGCGCCGACCTGGTCACCGAGATGACCAAGCTGAAGCACCCCATGGACACCGGCCGCAAGGGCCAGCGCGGCATCGAGTGGTGAGTCCACGACCGCAGTAGCGCACCGACCGGTCAGTCCGCGAAAGCAGTGAAGCCTTGAACAGCACCCCCCGTCTCGTCATCGCCGCGCCGTCCTCCGGCTCCGGCAAGACCACCGTCGCCACCGGCCTGATCGCCGCGCTCGCCGCGCGCGGCCTGACGGTCTCGCCGCACAAGGTCGGCCCGGACTACATCGACCCGGGCTACCACGCCCTGGCCGCCGGCCGGCCGGGCCGCAACCTGGACGCCTTCATGTGCGGGCCGGAGCGCGTCGCGCCGCTGTTCCTGCACGGCGCCGCCGGGGCGGACGTCGCGGTGGTCGAGGGGGTGATGGGGCTGTTCGACGGTGCCTCCGGGCGCGGCGAGCTGGCGTCCACCGCGCACGTCGCCAAGCTGCTGCGGGCCCCCGTGGTGCTGGTGGTGGACGCCTCCTCGCAGTCCCGCTCGGTGGCCGCGCTGGTGCACGGCTTCGCCTCCTGGGACCCGGAGGTCCGGCTCGCCGGAGTGATCCTCAACCGGGTCGCCTCCGACCGGCACGAACAGCTGCTGCGCGAGGCGCTGGAGGAGGGCTCGGGCGTACCGGTGCTCGGCGCGGTGCGGCGCTCGGCGGCGGTCGCCACGCCGTCCCGCCACCTCGGCCTGATCCCGGCCGTGGAGCGCTCGGCCGAGGCCCTGCGCGCCGTCGCCGACATGGGCGAGCTGGTCGCCGCCTCGGTGGACCTGGACGCCGTCCTGGCGCTGGCCCGGACGGCTCCGCCACTGGACGCCACCACGTGGGACCCGGCCGCCGAGGTCGAACCGGTGACCGGAGCGCCCCGGATCGCGGTGGCCGGCGGCGCCGCCTTCTCCTTCTCGTACGCCGAGAACGCCGAACTGCTCACCGCGGCCGGGGCCGAGGTGGTGCCGTTCGACCCGCTGCACGCCGACGCGCTGCCCGCGGGCACCGCCGGTCTGGTGATCGGCGGCGGCTTCCCCGAGCTGTACGTCCGGGAACTGAGCGCGAACGCGACGCTGCGCGCCGCGATCGCCGCGTTCGCCGGCTCGGGCGCCCCCGTCGCCGCCGAGTGCGCCGGACTGCTCTACCTCGGGCAGGAGTTGGACGGTCTGCCGATGTGCGGCGTGCTGGACACCTCGGCCCGGATGACCGAGCGGCTGACCCTCGGGTACCGGGAGGCCGTCGCGCTGACCGACTCGCCGCTGGGACCGACCGGCACCCGGGTGCGCGGGCACGAGTTCCACCGCACGGTCTGCGAACCGGCGGCGGGGGAACGGCCCGCCTGGGGCTGGCGACTGCCGACCGGTCCGCGCACCGAGGGTTTCACCGGCGGCACGCTGGGCAACGTTCACGCTTCGTATCTGCACCTGCACTGGGCAGGATCACCGCAGCTCGCCGCCTCGTTCGCGGCGGCCGCGGCCGCGCACCGCGCGGGCTGAGCGAACCGACGGGCCCTCGGGTCTGGTGCTTTCCCCGCCCGGGGCGTCAGAATAGGGACAGATAGCCGAAAATCGCCTATTTCGCAACCGGTGCCGGTCGGACCCGACCGCCGTCGGGTGATCCGACCACCCCTCGGCGAACCGACCGACGGCCGGCGACCGCCCACTCGGCGAGGTCGCCACACCCCCGCGGAGTGAGCTGGCTCAAAGGAGCCGTCACGATGCGTCACACCTTAACCCCGCTGCATCACCGTCCCGTCGACGACCGCCACGCCTGCCCGGTGCCGCTGTCCCCCAAGGCCTTCGCCCAACTCCGCGCCCGCTACCAGGACCTCGTCGAGCACCGGCGGCTCCCGGCGGACCTCACCTTCGAGCAGTACTACCGCGTCTGGCGCTCCCGGCGGCGTGGTGAGAACGTCATCGGCCTCGACGACGGCGCCGTCCGCCCCGGCCCCAGCACCGGGGCCCAGTTGATCACCCGTCCGACCAAGAAGCTGCGGGGGACCATCCGCACCCTGGTCCTGCTGGTCGACTTCCCCGACCACCCGCACAGCCCCGAGCACACCGTCGGCCACTTCGAGCAGATGCTGTTCAGCGCCGACACCTTCACCACCGGGTCGATGCGCGACTACTACCGCCTGATCAGCGGCTTCGACCCGGCCCGGCCGACCGACCGCGGCATCGACGTCCAGGGCGAGGTGCACGGCTGGTTCCGCCTGCCGCACCCGCTGTCGTTCTACGCCGACAACCAGTCGGGCACCGGCAATCCGCCCCGGAACTCGCAGGGCATGGCGGCCGACACCCTGGAGCTCGCGCTCAAACAGGGCATCGACTTCTCCGCCGACTACGACGCCCTCGGCGAAGGCCTCGTCACCGCCCTGTTCATCGTCCACGCGGGCAGCGGCGCCGAGCAGACCGAGCGGCCGGGCGACATCTGGAGCCTCAAGTGGAACCCGCCCGGCGAGAACGGCGTGGAGGTCTCGCCCGGCCTGCGGGTGCAGACCTTCCTGACCGTCCCCGAGGACTGCGCGGTCGGCGTCTGCGCCCACGAGTGGGGCCACCTGGCCGCCCGCTGGGCCGACTTCTACGACACCGGACGCGTCGAGGCGACGACGTCCAACGGCCTCGGCGACTACTGCCTGATGGCGGGCGGCTCCTGGGGCAACGACGGGATCACCCCGGTCTTCCCGAACGGCATGCTCCGGATGTTCCACGGCTGGACCACCCCCCAGGAGGTCGCCGCCACCACCACCGGCATCACCCTGCGGCCCGTCGCCGAGGGCGGCGACCTGCTGTTCGTCCGCAACCCCCAGCGGATGAAGGAGAGCCAGTACCTCATCGTCGAATACCGCCGCCAGCACGGCCAGGACACCTTCCTGCCCTCCCAGGGCGTGGCCGCCTACGTGGTGGACGAGGCCATCGACAACGTCAACGACGAACACCACCTGGCCATCGAGCTCATGCAGGCCGACGGCCGGAACGACCTGGCCAAGATCTTCGGCACCGGCAACCGGGGCGACAAGACCGACCTCTACCCTTCCCTGGGCAACAGCAGCATCGGACAGCACACCCAACCGGCGCTCGACGAGCCGGACGGCACCTGGAGCGGCGTCACCCTCACCGTCGCCGGGACCCCGGGAGCGGAGCAGATGGGGATCGACGTCACCATCGCGTGAACCTCCCGGAGCCGTGGCGGTGACCCGGACTGCCCGGCACCGGACGACCGGGCACCGGACGGCCCGACGGGTCGTCCGGTGCCGAGCCGTCCGGTGGTCGTCCCGCCCGAACGGGCTGCCCGGCCGGTGCGGTTGACTGGGTGCCCGACCCCCGGACGCGGAGAGGCACCCATGGCCAAGCTGCACACCTACACCGCCGAGATCACCTGGACGGGCAACCAGGGCAGCGGTACCAGCGACTACCGCTCGTACGGGCGCGCCCACGAGGTCGCGGCCGAGGGCCGCCCGACCATCCCCGGCTCCGCCGACCCCGCCTTCCGGGGCGACCCGGCCCGGTGGAACCCCGAGCAGCTGCTGCTCGCCTCGATCGCGCAGTGCCATCTGCTCTGGTACCTGCACCTGTGCGCGGTGAACGGCGTCGTCGTCACCGACTACGCCGACCGTCCCGTCGGCACGATGGCGGAGACCGCCGAGGGCGGGCACTTCACCGAGGCGGTGCTGCGTCCGCGGATCGAGGTGGCCTCGGCGGAGATGGTGGAGAAGGCGCTGGCGCTGCACGCCGACGCCCACCGGGCCTGCTTCATCGCCTCCTCGGTGAACTTCCCGGTGCGGCACGAACCGGTGGTGACGGTCGCGTCGTGACCGGTCGCGCCGTGACCGGCCCCGCCGCCGCGCCGGCATCCGGCTCACCGCGCCCCGCGCCCGCGCGCCGGGAGCGGCGTGGGGGCATCCGGGTGACGTGGGGGCATGCGGGTGAAGAGTGCGCCACGACGTTCGACGCCCCACCGCAGGACGGTATGTCTGCCCGGACTGACCATCCGTCATGACGGCCGGCCCCCGGCCGGGAGTAGGTGGGTACATGAGATCGGCCCCTCGACAGTGGCGTACCTGGGCCACCGCCGTCACCACGGCGGTGGCCGCCGTCGTCTCGACCGGCGCGGCGGGCGCGGCACCCGCGCACCACGACGGCCTCAGCCCCGACATCCTCGCGATCATGGGAAAGCCGGCGTACCAGCACGCCCAGTGGGGCCTGCTGGAGATCGACGACACGACCGGCGAGGTGATCCACTCCCAGTACCCGGACCAGTTCTTCATCCCCGGTTCGACGGCCAAGCTGGTCAGCGTCTCCGGCACCTGGCACACCCTCGGCGGTGAGCACCGGTTCACGACGCCCGTGCAGGCCGTCGGCGACCGGTCCGGGTCGGTGCTGGACGGTTCCCTGGTGCTGGTCGCCCAGGGCGACCTCACCATGGGCGGCCGGACCGAACCGGACGGCTCGGTCGACTTCCGCCCGATCGACCACACCTACGCCAACGACCTGCCCGGCGCCACGCTCACGCCGGAGAACCCGCTCGCCGGACTGGACCAGATCGCCCGGCAGGTCCGCGCGTCGGGTCTCACCGAGGTCCACGGCGACGTCGCGATCGACTCGCGGCTCTTCTCGTCCTTCCCCGAGCTGGACCCGACACCGACCCCGCTGATCATCAACGACAACCTCATCGACCTGCTGACCACGCCCACCGCCCCCGGCCAACCGGCCCGGCTCAGCTGGCGGCCGCAGGTCGCGCCCTACCAGGTGGAGTCGACCGTTCGGACGGTGGCCGCCGGCGGCACCACCGACATCGCGGTCGCCGCCTCGCCGGACGGCACCCACATCACCCTGTCGGGCACCATCGCCGCCGACGCGCAGCCCACCCTGCGGGTCTCCACCGTCCAGGACCCGGACGCGTTCGGGCGCACCGCGCTGATCGAGGCGCTCGCCCGGGCCGGTGTCACCGTCACCGCCCCGCCGACCGGGCCGAACCCCGTCGGCGTGGTGCCCGCCTCCTACGACGGGACGCAGCGCGTCGCCGCCTTCGTCTCGCCGGTCTACGCCGAGTACGCGCGGCTGATCCTGAAGGTCAGCCACAACCTCGGGGCCAACCTCGGGATCTGCCTGATGGCCGTCGCGGCCGGCAGCCACCAGTGCGAGGACGGCTTCCCCGTCCTGGAGGACTTCCTGCGCCAGGCCGGGATCGACCCGACCAAGGTGCAACTGCTGGACGGACGCGGCGGCAACCCCGTCGACCGGGTCACGCCCGACGTGGAGAACGAGATCCTGCACTACTGGCAGGGCACCCCGGAGGCCACCCGGTTCCGCGAGGCACTGCCGATCCTCGGCGTGGACGGCTCCTTGGCCGGCGCCTGCGCGGGCTGCCCGACCTGCCCGGGCAAGGGCAAGGTGTGGGCGAAGCCCGGCACCGTCGCCGGCCTGGACGCGGTGAACCAGCGGCTCGCCATCGGCGCCGAGACGCTCGGCGGCTACCTCGACGCGGGCCACGGCCGGCTGCACACCTTCTACCTGGCCGTGAACGGCGCGTCGACCAAGGACATCACGACCTTCTTCGACGTCGTCAACGACCTGAACCGGATCGCCGGCCTGCTCCAGGAGCAGGCCGAGGCGCGGAGCGGCGCCTGACCCGCCCTTCCCCGCCCGCCCCGCGGCGGAGCGACCCGTCACGAAAGCCCCGACCGCCCGGCTCCTGCCGGCGGTCGGGGCTTTCGGCCCGTCCGGCCGGCCCGTCCGGCCCGTGCGGCCCGTGCCGGCGGACGGTCGGGCCGCTCAGGCGCCGCGGAGGTCCGCGAGGGCCTCGGCCACCGCGCGGCGGCCCACGGCCGCCAGCACCGGGTTCGTCACCCGGTAGTGGTGCTCGGCGGTGAGCCCGAAGCACAACGCCCAGCCGCGCCCCCGGCCCCAGGTCGCGTCGTCCACCCGGGCCGCCTCGCGGAACACCTCGCGGGTCCCGGCGGAGAACAGCGTCCAGGCGGCCATCATGTCGCAGGCTGGGTCACCGACCCCCGCCACACCGAAGTCGATCACCGCGCTGAGCCGGCCCTCCCGGGCCAGCAGGTTGCCCGGCAACAGGTCCCCGTGCAGCCAGACCGGCGCACCCTCCCACTGCGGCAGCCGGAGCACACCCTCCCAGGCGGCCGTCGCGGCGTCCGCGTCCACCGCGCCGTCCGCGCCCAGGCCCCGGATCGCCGCCCGGACCTCGTCGTCGCGCTCGCCGACCGGCCCTCCCCGGTAGGACGGCGGCGCGTCGGAGACGTCGACCCCCCGCAGGGCCGTGACGAAGCCGCCCAGCACCGCGGCGGCCTCGCGCTGCTCGACCGGCGGCCGGTCGAAGAGGTTGTCGCCGTCGAGCCAGCGGTACACCGCCCACGGGAACGGGAAGCCCTCGCCGGGGACCCCCTGCGCCAACGGCGCCGGCACGGTCAGCGGCAGGTGCGGGGCGAGGAACGGCAGCCAGCGGTTCTCCTTCGCGATGTCCCCGGCGGCGCCGGGGATGCGCGGCAGCCGCACGGTCAGCCCGGTGCCCAGCCGGTACATGGCGTTGTCCGTCCCGGCGGAGCGGACCTTCACCAGGGGGAGCCCCGCCCACTGCGGGAACTGCGCGGCCACCAGCCGGGCGACGAGCGCCTCGTCGATGTCGACCTCATCGGCATGCATCTTCGCGCCGGACACGGATCTCCTCTGCGTGGTACGGGCACGGCCGTGCCCGCGGGCCGCGCCGCACGCCGGGGACGGAGCCTATGCGCCCGCGCCGGAGCGGCGCCAAGGCTTTTCGACCGACCCGCCCCGCGTCAGGTGGTCCATCAGATTCCTTTCCCCCGATGCCCAGTGCGCCGCCGAACCACACACCGCTACACCGCTACACCGCCCGCAGTGCGTCGCGATCTGACGCCGTCCGGGAATTGTGCGGCTTCTCGTTGGTGACCAGCGACGACCCGGCGGCCGAGTACGTCCGCGATGCGCTGGGGCAGGAGCGGATCGACGCGACGATCAAAGACCTGCGGTTGAGTTCGACGGCCTTCCCGGCCGGCTTCTCCGAACGGGAGCTCGGGCCACTGGGGCGGGCGAACACCACGACCGCGACGGACACTCTGCGACTGATCGAGCACATCGAGCGGACACGTCACCGACGCCGAGTACCGGCTCACCATCGACCCCGCGATCAGGCCGACCCGCCTGGCCCGGGCCGGGACGACGGCAGCCACGGTCGGCGCGGCAGTGGTCACCGCTTCGAGGTGTACTCGATGTGCAGGAGGCCCGGGGTGCCCTTCGCGGTCCGGTACGGGTCGGTGCTCTCGTGCCGCAGGGTGACGCAGTAGTGGGAGCCCGGCGGGTAGCGCGTCAGGGCGGCGGGGGCCTCGGTGCTCAGTGAGCGGATCCAGGCGCCGGTCCAGCGGAAGGCGGTGGCGCTGCCGGTGAGGAAGAGGGTGCGGGCGGCGCTGGCGAAGCGCAGTTCGTCCCGCCAGCCGGCGAAGCCGCGGCGGCGGTGGTCGATGGCGTCCTCGGCCGGGAAGTCGCTGTCGGGGATGTCCGCGGTGTGCGGCCGGCCGGTGCGCAGGCGCCCTCGAACCGCCTTCCAGCGGGAGGGCGGGAAGCCCAGGCTGTGGTGGAGGAGCACGAGGTCCAGCCGGTCCGGGGCGAAGGGGTCGGCGGGGCCCGCGGTGGCGCGCAGCGGCAGGTGGATCAGCGAGCGCGGGGAGCGGGCGGCCAGGGCCCAGGCCGCCGCGAGGCCGGCGGCGGCCGGGCGGTCGACGACCATCTGCAGGGACCACGAGTCGTCGTACAGCACGGCTCCGGGGGTCCGTGGGGCGGCGGTGACCACCCGGTACTCGTCCCGGCCGACCCGGACCCGCTGGACCGTGGTTCGCAACTTCACCGCGCCACCCGCATGCGTTCCTGCTCCCGCCTTCTCCGATGATCCGCCAGTCGTACCGCACAGAGTGCCGTCCCGTCGCGCGGGTTTCCGGTCGGCCCGACGAGTCGGCATCGAACTCCAGGTGCCCGATCGGTCACCGGATCGAATCCCAACTCGACTACCATGCATCGGACTTGAACGAACCAATCAGGCCGGGAGCGAGTATGGGCGACGATCCGTCGACACCGCGGACGGATGCCGGGAGGCCGAACACGACGCAGACGTCACCACCACCGCCGGCCACCGTTCCCCGTCAGTCGGGCCCCGAGCCGTCGAGCCCCGCCCCGGCGGCCGACGGGGCGGGGGCCGGGACACCGGGGCGGGCGGGCAGGCTGCTCGCCCTCGCCATCGCCGTCGTCACCGTGGTGGGCGGTGTGATCGGCTGGTTCGCCTTCTACGACAGCCACCGCACCACGGAGTCCGGCCTGCGCAAGGACGCCGCCGAGTACCGGGACCGGCAGGAGGACGAGGCGAACGAGAACGGGCCGCCGCTCCTCGTCTCCGCCGGTGGCGCCTGGTACGGGCCCGCCTGGTACGCCGACGGCAGCCCGGATCCCGCCGCCGACGGAAGGGCGTTCCCGGTGAACGGCGTCGAGATCTTCACATGGTTGGAGGCCCGCACCCCCGTCGGGAGGACGGGCACGGCCGTGACCGTGCAGAGCCGGCACAGGACCACGGTGGTCGTCCAGGGTGCGGAGTTGAGCGAGCTCAGCTGTCAGGCGCCGCTGAGCGGTGCGGCCTTCCGCCCGCCGGGCGTCGGGGACGGCGGCGACGAAGCGCCGCCGACCGGGATCGGCTTCAACCTGGACGTGCAGAAGCCGATCGCGCACAACGTGGAGACCGGCACGGGCCCCGACGGATCGCCGCAGGAGGTCCTCGGCGGGCCGTTCACCCACAACGTCGCCCTCGACAAGGGCGACGCCCGGCAGCTCGTCGTCACGTTCCAGAGCCGGACCAAGTCCTGTACGTTCCGCGCCGACCTGCTGGTCTCCTCGAAGGGCCGGCTCTTCCGGATCCCGCTCCCGGCGACCTGGCAGGACGGCGCCGCGGCCGGGTACGTCTTCAAGGTGACCGCGCCCGCCGAGCGGTACCGGCAGGTCTTGGTGACGGACAACGCGTGGACGCTCCGGTCCGTCGCTCCGCAGGAGGTCGCGGCCGACGGTCTCGCACTGACCCTGCGGGGGGAGTCCTCCGCCGGGCCGGCCCAGTGAGTTCCCGCGGTGCCGGGTGCGCCGGGCGGGGGCGTCAGCCGGTCGCGCGGACGTAGATGTCCGCCGCGCCGGGGAGACCGCCGGAGGTGACGGCGACGTAGATGCGGCGGCCCGAGGTGGGGTGGGTGGGCTCCGGGGGCAGGACCGGCGTCGGCGTGGCCGTGGGGGTGGGGGACGTCGTGGGCTCGGGAGGTTCGTCTCCGGCCGGGCCGCCGGCCTGGAGCCCGCCCGGGGCCGGTTCCGCCGCCGACCCGGTTACCGACCCGGATACCGCCCCCGACGCCGCCGCGGGGTCGGGCCGGTCGTCCGCCCCGGCCGTCCCGCCGGGTTCGTCGGGAGGCGGCGGCGTACACGTGGGAGAGGGGGACACCTCGACGGCCGACTCGGTGGGCGTCGCGGCGTCCGAAGGGGTCGGCGCGGGTGTCCCCGGTGCGGGTGCCTCCGGTGCGGGTGTCCCGGGCGCGGGTGCCGCGGGCCCGTCCGGACCGGGGAGTTCCGGGGCCTCGGCCGGCTCGTCACCGCCGAGGGCCGCCGCGAGATCGGCCGGCAGCGGCGCGCTGGGGCCGGGAGCGGGCAGGTCGTACGTCCGCAGGAAGTCGCCCACCCCGATGTCCTGGCCGCCGCCGAGCCGGTAATGCAGATAGGCGACCGGCACGCCGTCCGCCGTGCGCGTGTACACCGCGCCCACCGGGACGTAGTAGCGGCCCGCGCCCGGGTGCTGGGAGGGGTGGAGGCCGGCCAGCAGCTCGGCGCGGTCGCGGTCGGTCTCGATCGCGCCGCGGCCCAGCGTGAGCGCGTTGACGCCCCGGACCAGCAGCGCCGCCGCGACCGCGACGGCCAGCACCAGACCCACCGCGACCGTCCGCCGCAGCACCGGACGCCCGTGCAGGGCCGGCCAGGAGTCGCTCGACGTCCGCTCCGCCGACAGTCCGCCGCCCCTGTGTTCCCGACCCGGCCGCCCCGCTTCGTTCACCGCTGCTGCTCCCCCGTACCCGTCGGCGCGGCCGCCCGTCGACCGCGCCGGTCGGACCCGGCCGCGCCGCTCGCGCTCCTCGCACTCTCGACGTGGACCCTACGCCCGAAGTTCCGAGTGGGACCAACCAGCCCGATCAGCTCGGATAGGCGGGTGCGACCGCGGCTTCGAGCACCCGTTCGGCCAGGCCGCCGCCGTCCGCCGGGACGGTCCACAGATCGGCCCCGAAGTCGCCGGGGAGCGCGTAGAGCAGAGTGGCGTCGTCGGCCCAGACCGCCTGGTCGTCGATGCTGCGCTGGTCGGCGGTGGCCGTCTCGGTCATGGTGGCCAGGTCGAGCACGTAGAGCCGCCAGGGCGCGTCCTCAGAGAGGCCCGGAACGCGCTTCTTGTAGGCGATCCGGGTGCCGTCCGGGGAGAGCGAGGGGCACTCGACGTTCTGGTGCAGCGTGGTGAGGGTGCGGGCGGCGAGGTCGCCGCGGACGAGGTAGGTCTGGCCGCCGGTGGCCACCGTGGCGTAGAAGGTGTTGTCGTCGGCGAAGGTCACGCCCCAGATGTTGACGTCCGGCGCCTGGTACGGCTTGCCGTCCTTGATCACGGCGAAGGTCTCCAGGTTGTCCCGGAGGTTCCAGTCGCGGACGTCGACGATCGAAGTGCGGGTGGAGAAGTTGGTGCCCGCGTAGGAGTCGCCGCTGACGAAGACCGTCCAGGCGGCGAGGTGCCCCGAGGGCGAGACCCGGGAACGGGTCGGGATGCCGGCGGCGGGGAAGGACCGCAGTTCGCGCAGGTGGTCGTCGAGCACGACGGCGTGGTAGGTGTCCTGCAGCGCCCCGCGCTCGGCCTGCAGGCAGATGCCGGTGCCGGCCGCCGCGTAGAAGCGCAGGCACTGCACGCCCGAGGCGGTGCGCGGGCCGTCCGGCTGGTCGGCGGGCACCGTGACGATCTCGTCCCGGTGCGGGCCCCAGGCCAGGTTGCGGAAGAGCAGGCGGCGCGCGCCGGGCGGGGCCTGGAGCGACACCGGGCCGGGGGTCACCACCGGGCCGCCGGGCTGCGCCTGGTCCTTGCGGGCCGACCGGTCGGACGCGTACAGCACGGCGCCGGTACCGACCGAGCCGAGCAGCAGGACGGCGACGAGCAGGATCAGCACCCTGGTCCGGCCTTGGAGCGGTTGGGTCACGAGGGCACCTCGGAGTCGGAGTCGCGGACGGGGGCGGAGTCGCGCCCGGCGGCGGGGGCGGGACCGCGGGGGTCGGGGGCGGGGGCGGGACTGCGGGGGTCGGGGGCGGGGGCGGACTCGCCGGTGGCGGGCCCCGCGTCGGCCCCGGGGGCCTCGCGCAGCACGAAGGCGGCCGCCAACACACCACCGGCCAACGCCGCCGCGGACCAGCCGAGCGCGGTGGTGCCGCCCACCGCGCTCCACAGCGCGCCGAACGCGAGCGAGCAGCCGAACCGGGCCAGCGCCTGCCCGGTGCCGACCAGGGCCAGCCCGGCGCCGCGCTGCTCCGCCGGTACCGCGTCGGCCGCCGCGGCCGCCAGCACGCCGTCCGTCGAGGCGTAGAAGGCGCCGTGCAGCGCCAGGACGCAGACCGCCGTCGGCAGTCCGCCCAGCGGCGAGAGCAGCAGACCGTACGCCAGCAGCAGTGCACCGTGACCGGCCAGGAAGAGCCGGCGTCGGCCGATCCGGTCGGCGAGCGCGCCCAGCGGGACGGCGAGCAGCAGGAAGGCCGCGGCGGTGCCTAGCGGCAGCAGCGGGAAGAGGTCGGTGGAGAGGCCCAGGCGGCGCTGCACCAGCAAGTAGAGGAAGGAGTCGCTGACGGTGGTGAGGCCGAGCAGCACCGCGCAGAGCGCCAGCCGGCGCAGCCCGGGCAGCCGCAGCAGGGCGAGGCCGTCGCGCAGCCGGGGGGCGGTGGCCGGCTCAGCGTCGCCCGGCTGCCGGTTCGGCACGAAGAGCAGCAGCACCAGCACGCCGAGCACGGCGACGCAGGCGCTGACGGTGAATACCGCGTCGTAGCCGTGCCGTTCGCCGCCGTCGGCGAGCAGCGGGCCGCCGGCCAGTCGAAGTACCAGGAAGGCGGCGAGCGGGCCGATCAGCGCGCCGGCGGTGTCCATCGCCCGGTGGACGCCGAACGCCCGCCCCCGGTGCTCGGGTTCGGTGGCCAGCGAGATCATCGCGTCCCGCGGCGCGGTGCGCAGCCCCTTGCCGGTGCGGTCGACGGCCAGCACCGCGCCGATCAGCGGCACGGTGTGGACGAGCAGCAGCAGCGGCTTGCAGAGCGCCGACAGGCCGTACCCGACCACCGCGACGGCCTTGTGCCGGGACGCGCCGTCGGCGCCGCGCCGGTCGGCGAGGTGGCCGCCGGCCAGCCGGACCAGCGCGCTGAACCCGTTCTGGATGCCGTCCAGCAGGCCGAAACCGAGCGGGGAGAGGCCGAGCCCGGTGAGCAGGTAGAGCGGCAGCACCGCGCTGACCATCTCGGAGGAGATGTCGGTGACCAGGCTGACGGTCCCCAGGGCCAGCACGGTGCCGGGCACGGCGGCCGCCCGCCGCCCCGGCCGGGGGGCCGGGGCGACGGGGGCCTTGGAGCTGCGGGATTCCGCGACGTACACGGGCGTCAGTTCCAGATGCCGGTGATGGTGGCGGCGGAGGCGGCGTTGCCCGCGTGGGTGGTCAGACCGGCGAGGTCCTCCAGCGTGCGCAGCACGTTGTAGTGGTTGTAGGTGGTGGCGGTGGTGGAACCCGGCGTGACGTGCTCGCCGTAGAAGACGGTCGGGATCCGGTTGCCGGAGAGGCGGTTGTCCTCGTCGAAGGTGACCACGAGGAGGCTGTTGTGGGTCTTGGCCCAGGTCGCGTAGGCGCCGAGCTTGTTCTTGACCCAGGTGTCACCGGTGCCGACCGAGCAGTCGTGCATGTCGTTGCAGAGGTCCGGCACGACGAAGGACACCTTGGGCAGGGTCGTGTAGTCGGTCGGGAACTGCGCGAAGGTGTACGCGGTGTTGGTCGGCACGTTCTTGAAGCCGAACCACGGGTTGTGCTTCTGGGCGTACTTGCCGCTGCTGCAGGTGGTCGAACCCTGGCTCGGCAGGCCCTCGTTGTAGCTGCCCCAGGTCTTGCCGGCGGCGATCAGCTCGGAGCCGAGGTTGGCGGCGGTGAGCGAGCCGACCGGCACGCAGCTGTCGTCGGTACGACCCTGCGCGCTGCCCGAGAACAGCTGGTAGTAGTTGGGCTCGCTGGGGTGGGTGAGCCCGTACGACTGGGTCAGCGTGGCGCCGCCCGCCGCGAGGGTGCCGTTGATGTACGGCGCGCTGGAGCTGCCGATGACCTGCGAGTACGCGTGGTTCTCCAGGACGACGACGATCACGTGGTCGGGCGTGGGCAGGGTCGCGGCCTGCGCGGTGCCGGTGGCCGCCCAGAGGCCGAGCGAGCCGGCGATCAGGCCGAGCCCGGCGCCGAGGGCGGTCAGGGTGCGGCGGGGGCTGCTCGGGCGGAGTCGTGCGAAGGGCATGGTGTCCTCCGTGCGTCGGGAATCCGGGGTTCGGCAGGAACCGCCGGTGGGGCTGTGCGGGATGGTGCGCTGTGCGGGGTGGTGCGCGGTGGTGCGGCGTGCGGGGTGGTGCCGTGCAGGGGTGGCGCCGTGCCGTGCGGGGTGCGTTCGCGCCGGACCGGCGGTGCCGGGTTCGGAGCGCCGCAAACAGTAGGAGCGCGGCGGTGGCGTGTACGGCACAGGAAAGATGAAGAACAGACGAACAGCCTCCTGCGGTCGGCGGCGGAGGTCACAGCGGCCCCGATTGACCCGTCCGTCGCGGCCATGGTGGGATTTCGTGGGCCGGCGAGCGGCCGCCGCACTGCCGCCGGCGGGCACCGGACGACCATCGGGCGGCCCGGGAGCGGCCGCCGGGTGAAGGGAACGCGAAGTGATCGGGCTGCTGGCCCTCGATGCGCCGGGCCGCCGGCTCGCCGGGGAACTGCACGCGCTCCGGCCGGACGGCAGCACGGTGTTCCGGGCCGAGGACGACGGCGAGAGCCCGGAGGCGCTCCTGGCCCGCGCGCTGGGCGCGTGCCGGCAGCTGGTCTGTGTCGCTCCCGTCGCCTCGATCGTACGACTGCTGCTCCGGCGCGCCCAGGCCGAGCGGACTGGTCCGGCCGGGCGGGCTGCCGCGCTCGACGGGGGCCCCGGTGACGTCGACATCGTCTGTGTGGACCCGGGCCGACCGTTCCCCGTGTCGCTGACCGGCAGCGGCGCGGACGACCTGGCCGGCGAGGTGACGGCGCTGCTCGACGGCTGCCCGGTGGTCACCGGCGTCGGTGTCCTCGCCCCCGGAGCCGCCGGCGTCGCCGCCCTCGGCGTCCCCGGCGCCCTCGTCGTCGGCGTCCCCGCTGCCCTCGTCGTCGGCGTCGGCCTGCGTGAGGCGACGGCACTGCCCGAGGTGGCCGAGCTGATCCGCCGGACCCTGCGGGAGGCCGGACTGGCCGACGCCTCCGTCGCCCGGCTCGCGACCCTCACCGGCAAGGGCGACCACCCCGCCGTCCGCCGCGCCGCCACCCTGCTGGGCGTCCCGGTGGACGAGCACACGGCCGAGGACCTCGCGGCCGTCACCGTCCCGAACCCGTCCGCCGTCGTCGGCGCGGCGGTCGGCACCCTGAGCGTGGCGGAGGCCGCCGCACTGGCCGGCGCGCCGGGCGGCGAACTCCTCGTCCCCAAGCAGAAGTCGGCGACGGTGACGGTGGCGGTCGCCCGGGTGGCGGTCGCCGGAGGGCTCGCGGTCGGACGGCTAGCGGTCGGACGGCTAGCGGTCGGACGGCTCACCGTCGGCCGGCTCACGGTCGTCGGCCTCGGTCCCGGGCCGCGCGACCTGGTCGTCTCCCGAGCCGAGGCGGAGCTGCGCCGTGCCTCAGTGGTGGTGGGCACGGCGGACGCGCTGGCGGCGGCCGCCCCGCTGCTCCGGCCGGACGCACGGCGGCTCACCACCGCCGACCCCGCCAGCGCCACCGACCCCGCCAGCGCCACCGCCGACCACGTCCGCGCCGCCGTCGAACGCGCCTCGCACGGCGAGACCGTCGCCCTGGTGGCCCTCGGGGACGGCCTCACGTACACGCCACCGGCCTCCGACCGCTACACACTCGTCCGCGTCCCCGGGCTGCCCCTTCTCGTCGATGTCGATGGAGACCACTCGTGACCACCCCCGACCATGACCTCCGCCACCACGGTGACGCGGAGGTGCGCGCCGACGGGGCCGGTCTGGTCGACCTGGCCGTCAACGTCCGCACCGGCACACCCCCGCAGTGGCTGCGCGAGCACCTCGCGGCGACGATCGGCGACCTCGCGGCCTACCCCGACGGGACGACCGCCCGCGCCGCCGTCGCCGCGCGGCACCGGCGACCGGTGGCGGAGGTCTTGCTCACCTCGGGTGCGGCGGAGGCCTTCGTCCTCCTGGCACGTGTCCTGACGCCACGTCATGTCGTCGTGGTGCATCCGCAGTTCACCGAACCGGAAGCGGCGCTGCGGGACGCCGGGCACGCCGTGGAGCGCGTGCTGCTCACCCCCTCGGACGGCTTCCGGCTCGGCGCGGTACCGGAGGAGGCCGACCTGGTCGTCCTCGGCAACCCCACCAACCCGACCTCCGTCCTGCACCCGGCCGCCGCCGTCGCGGCCCTGGCCCGCCCCGGTCGCACCCTGGTGATCGACGAGGCGTTCATGGACACCGTGCCCGGCGAGACCGAATCCCTCGCCGCCACCGCTGCCGGGGAGTTGCCCGGCCAGGTGGTCGTCCTGCGCAGCCTCACCAAGACCTGGGGACTGGCGGGCCTGCGGATCGGCTACGTGCTCGGCCCCGCCCCCCTGATCGCCGCACTCGGCGCCGCCCAGCCGCTCTGGCCGGTCTCCACCCCGGCCCTGGCCGCCGCCGAGGCGTGCAGCGCGCCCGAAGCCCTCGCCGAGGCCGAACGGGCCGCGCGGGACCTCGCCGTCCACCGCGACCACCTGCTCAAGGGCCTCGCCACCTTCCCGACCGCCCGGGTGCACGGCGAGCCGGCGGCCTCCTTCGTCCTGGTCGAACTGCCCGACGCCACCGCCGTCCGCGCCCGGCTGCGCGAGCACGGCTTCGCCGTCCGACGCGGCGACACCTTCCCCGGCCTGGGGCCGGACTGGCTGCGCATCGCCGTCCGGGACGAGGCGACGACGGACCGGTTCCTGGCCGCGCTCGACGCGGTGCTGGGCGCGGGCTCACCCCCGGCCGGGACCCGAACCGGTCGCTGAATCACCACCGGGGCCCGACCCGGCACCGGCCGCTGCAACACGACCGGGACATTTCACGCACCAGCCGGTGATCAAGCCGGACCTAGCGTGGAGGCAGACAGCAAGACGCACTGACAGACGGAAGTTGGGACTCCCATGCGCTCGCGACTCACCCTCACCGCACTCGCCGTCACCGCCATCGCGGTGACCGCGACCGCCTGCGGCCCGGAGAACAGTGACGCGCCCGCCGCCGCGAGTGCCGCCCCGACCACCGCCGCCGGTGCCACCGCTCCCCCGGCCGCCGCGCCCACCTCCGCCGCACCGACGGCCGCCGCCCCGGGCACGGCCGCGCCCGCCAAGACCGCGAAGCCGACCACCGCCGCCACCACCGCGCCGGGCGCGGGCGACAAGACCGGCTACGGCCAGGCCTGCGGCGCCAACGACCTCGTCTTCGGCGCCAAGATGGAGAGCCAGGCGGGCGGCTACATCCAGATCTCCGCCAAGGCCAAGGCCGGCATCACCTGCGTCCTGCCCGGCGAACACCCGGTCATCGCCTTCGGCTCGGGCGGCATCGAGGCCGGCAACGCCGAGCAGGCCACCGGCGCGCCGATCACGCTCACCGGCTCCACGGTCGTCTACGCGGGCATCAACCCGAAGAGCACCAACACCAACCAGGTCATCGAGTTCAAGGACGTCATCATCGCCATCGGCAAGGGGGACGCGAACCCGGCGAGCATTCCGGTCGGCTCCGTCAAGGTCGACAAGCCGGTCGTCACCAACTGGCACACCAATGCCAAGGACGCCGTCCCCGGCATCTGATGCGCGATGATTGACGATCGATCAGATACCTTTTGGTGAGCATCTGGAGCGCATTCAGGACCGTTTCCCGAATCATTCCGCTGCCGAACCATGTCTGTGCTACGTTCCGAATTACCAACGGAACAAAGAGACATAGATGACCCCGGCGGTGCGCCAACACCCCGGGGCCCGGCAACAGGAGCAAGACCTCCCGATGCGTGTCCATCGTAGCGCCCACGCGCGCCATTTCACCGTGCTGCCCAACGGTCTGCTCCAGGACCGTCGGCTCAGCTACACCGCCCGAGGACTGCTCGCCGACCTGCTCTCCCGCCCCGACGGGCGGCGCGAGGACGGCCGCCAGATGGCCGACACCAGCCCGCAGGGACGCGGTACCGTCCGGCGGGCCCTGAAGGAGCTGACGGACGCCGGCTACTACCGGGTCGAGACCGTCCGACTGCCCGACGGCACACTCCGCAGCGAGACCCACGTCTACGACACCCCGCACGCGCGGCCGAGTGCCACCCGTCCGGAACCCGGTGAGCGGAACTCCGGGCGCCCTGACGCCCCTTCGGTAAAGGAGCCGGGGAAAGCACCCGCCCTCCCGCCTCCTCCTGACGAACACACCCGCACCGCCGTGGCGACGCTCTTCCGGGTACTCCGCCCGGAACCGCGCCTGCGCCTCGGCGAGGCCGAGGCGCTCGGCCTCGCGCCACTGGTCACCCAATGGCTGCACCGCGGCTGCACCGCCGACGACCTCGCCCGGGCACTCCTCCCCGGCCTGCCGGCCCAGCTGCACTCCCCCGTCGCCGTGCTCCGCAGCCGCCTCACCCGCAAGCTGCCGCCGATGCGGGAGGATCGGCCGCACCCGGCCGCGCGGTACACGGAGTGCCCCGGGTGCCACGACCCCGTCCCACGACCGGGGCTGTGCCGCCCGTGCGCGGGCGTCGCCCCGCGACCCCCAGCAGCCGACCGTCACACGGCACTCACGGGCGCCACCCGCGTCCGCGAAGCCCTGCGGACGCCCCGGAGGTCCCTCCAACCACCGGGCGGACCGGCACCGGCACGGTAGATCGGGAACGCCGCTCAACACGCGGACACCCTTGGGACATCAGTGCGACGCCGCCAGGATCACCCGCAAGCCCGGCGAACTCATCCTCGGCCCGGCGCTTCGCCGGGCCCTGCGGGTCCGGCATGACATCTCCTCGATTGCTTGCTTGATCATCCGTTCCGCCGCGTCATCGGTCCGGGTCGCCAGACCACGATCAGGAATGGCCACTGGAGCACGCAACGCACCAGGCCTCACCTCCCGACCCCCGGAACCGCACGAACCGGCGATTGGACTCACAACCACCATGCCCTCGCGGTCGATCGCGGATACCTTTCCGATCGAGGGACGCCCTCGGACCCGGTTCGGCATGGGGAGGCTTCAATGCTCGACGAGCAGGAAACCATCGGAAAGCGCATCCGGCGTGCCCGCCTGAGGCTGGGCATGCCCCAGGCCGATCTGGCGGCGGCAGTCGGTCGGACCCAGGGCTGGGTCTCGAAGGTCGAGGCAGGGCGGATCGAGCTCGATCGGGCCGGGGTCATCAATCAGCTGGCCGCCGCGCTGCATTGTCACCCGAACGACCTGGTCGAGCGCCCGTACATCGCGGAGAAGTCCTCGGAGAACCAGTGGCACATCTCCGCAGCCGCAATTCTCCGTGAGTTGCGCCGCTACGACCTCACTCCCGTGTTCGACGGCTCTCCACGCGCTTCCCGTGATCTGTGGCGGGAGACGGAGCACCTGCACCGGCTCCGCGACGAGGCGGCCAACACCGCCATCCTGGGCATGCTGCCGGATCTGCTGCGGGAGGCTCGGGCGCTCGCGGAGGTGGCCGCCGGCCATGAGCGGGAGGAGGCGTTCTCCGTCTACGCCGTCTGCTGCAAGTTCGCACACACCGCCGCCCACACCCTCGGGCACCCCGAGCTGATCGCCATGGCCTGTGAGCGGGCCTCCTGGGCCGCCGCGAGGTCCGGCGACAGCGTGCTCCCCGCCGTGGCCGACTGGATGCGGGTCTGGGACATGTGGGCCACGGCCGACTGGCCCGACGCGATCGCACTGTCGGACAAGGCCTTGCGGTCGATCGAGGACGCGAACCAGATGGGCGACCCGCTGGCCGTCCGCGCGTGGGGAAGCCTGCATCTCCGGGCCGCGGTGTCGGCCGCCCGGGCCGGTGACGCCCAGCAGGTCGAGGACCGCATCGAGGAGGCGCGACGGGCGGCGCGGCGCATGAAGCCGGCCGGAAGGGCGACCTTCGATCGGCACTCGCTGACGTTCTCCCTGGGAAACGTGCAGGTCCACGCCGTCTCCGTGCAGGTGGAGATGGGGGACCACACCAAGGCACTGCTGCTGAACGAGCGCGCCGATCCGCAGCACGTATCGGCGCTCCCCAAGTCCCGGCGCGGTCATCACCGCATGGATCTGGCGCGGGCCTGGCTGTGGGACGGCAACCGCGACCGGGCGCTCACAGAACTGGAGGAGGCCGAGCGGATCGCCCCTCAGCTCGTCCGCAACCACCCGATCGCCCGGGCCACACTCCGAAAGATCGTCTACGCCGAACGAGCCGCCACCCGCGAGAGGCTGCGCCGAATGTCGGACCGGTTCCGCCTGGACGGATAGGCCGTATTCCACCCGTTCATAGTCACCTGTAGTCGTGCGCCTACTGTCTGTCGCAGAGGCCGGTGGGTTCCTTCCTGCCGACGCGATGACGAAGGACCGACCGTGAGCGTCTTCAGCAGACCGATCCTCCACACCTGGGAAGGCACCCTCACGGAGCACGACTCCTCCGTGCGAACCGCCCGCCGCCAGGTCCGCGACCGGCTCGCCTCGTGGGGGTGGGACGGGGAGCGCGTCGACGATCTCGTGCTCATCACCTCCGAGCTGGTCACCAACGCGGTCGTCCACGCCTGCCACGGGAACGGCGAAGTGCGCCTCTACCTCCAGGAGTTCGCGGGCGACTGCCGGCTCGAAGTCTGGGATCCGCGCTTCGACCTGCCGCTGCGGGACCGGCGTCCTCGCCGCTTCAGCGAGGGCGGCCGGGGGATCGAGCTCGTCCGCGAGCTGGCCTTCGACTTCGGAGTGGTCCTGCGGCGTGGTACGGGCAAGCGCGTCTGGGTGCGCGTCCTGCTCGACGACCGGCAGAACCCGTTTCCGCCGTCCGGGAGTTGAGCACCGATGGAATCCCGTCCGAGCCGGCAGGCCGGCCGACAGCGCGAGCAGGCCAGGGCCGCCGTCGCCGAGCCGGCCGACGGCCCTGGCCGCAGCAGTGATCAGTCCAGCACGACCGCGTCCCCCAGCGCGACCGCCCCCGGCTCCACCACCTGCGCGTACACGCCCGCGCAGGGCAGCGCCGTCATCCCCTCCAGCGGCACCAGCCGGTTCTGCGCGGCGAGCACCTTCAGTGCAGCCGTACTGCGCGGGAGTTCGCCGTGCGCGAGGGTGGGGACGGCGCAGCGGGGAGTGGGGACGAGGATGCGCAGCCGCAGGTCCGGGCCGATCCGCACCTCGCGGCCCACCCACGCGTTCTCCACGTAGCCGGCGCCCTCGGTGCGGATCACCACGTTGGGGCGGTAGCGCTCGGCCTCGGCCGGCACGGCGCCCAGGGTGGAGGTGGTGAGCAGGTGCAGCGGGGCGAAGTCGAAGAACGTCCCGGCAGGCGCGGCCCGACCGATCTCGCTCTCCGTGACGGCTACCTCCTCCGCGATGCCGTGCGCCAACACCTCCTCGGGGACGGCCCGTTCGACGATCGCCCCGGGCGGGCGCTCGTCGACCAGGAGCACCTTGCGGCCCAGCGCCTCCGAAAGTTCGCCCTCCCCCACCTCCCGACCGTCCGGCCCGGTGATCACGACACCGCCCGGTTCGAGCACCGCCGTGAACGCGAGCATCCCCGCCCAGAGCCGCGGGTTCTTGGCACTCGCCACCCGCCCGCTCCCGGCATCGAGCAGCCCCATCACCCGGTCGCCGGCCAGCCCGCGGTCGGACACCGCGGCCTCGCCCAGCTCCTCCCCCAGCATCGACTTCACCGGGTACCGCCGAAGCCGCTCCACCGTCCCGACCCTCATGCCACCGCCCTCCGCCCGCTCCCGCCCTACGGTGAGGCCTCGCCCACCGGTCCGAGCCTAGAACGATCGACCGAATAAGCGCCGGACCGAACTGGCCAAGATCGCCGTTCGTGGAGCCGAGACCAAGAGGCGTATCGCCAAGGCACGCAACGCCGTCGGGTGAATCGGTGCAACCGCATGCAACTTCATGGCACTGTCCGTGATCCGCTCACTACGGTCTCACTCACTCCCCGTGGCCCCGGCGAGAAAGCGGTGCGACGGCGAGACGTGATCCACACGCATGTCCGCGAAGTCACGCCCGGCTGACCCCTTCCGCGAGACCGGGCCCTGCACTGCTCGTCCGCCCCGGGTGAGCATGACCAACCTGATCGGAGAAGCCCGTGAACGCCGCCGGCATCAACCTCAGCCCCGAGCTGATCGAGCTGGGCAAGTTCTTCACGATCGCCGCACGCCGGATCGGCGTGGGCGCGACCGCACCGGAGATGTTCTCCGGTGCGGTCGACGCGGCGTGGCACACCCTCGTCGCCGACCCGGCCGCACACGACGCGTTCGCCCTTCAGCACGCCGGCCGCAAGCTGACCCACGTCGAGACGAAGGGCTCCGGGCCCATCGCCTGGGTGGCCGCGTACGAGGAGGCGTACGGGCCGCTGCCGGAGATCTGGTTCGCGGACGCCGACGGCACCGTGAACACCGATGCCCTCGCGCAGTACCGGAAGACCGGAACCGTCACCGCGGAGTGGGACTGCGGTCCACGACCCGGCCCCGGCGACGGCGACGACCTGACCCAGGCGGCGTCCGACCTGTGATCACTGCACCGTTCGACCGAGCGTCCCGGCCCACCGCCGGGGCGCTCCGCCTCACCGAGGCCCGGACTGAGAACCCCGCCGGCGTCGACGTGAACGGCTACCTCGCCGACCTGCACGAGCACTGCCCGTTCCTGCGGCCCTCCACCCGCCGGGGGATGACCGGGTGGACCATCTACGAGATCGCCCCAGGAAGCCACCGGTACGCCGTGGAAGCGGAGTTGTTCTACGCCGGGGTACAGGCCGCAGAGTGGGTCCGCCCGCTCATGGGCCGCCCGTTCGGTCTCCTCGCGTGCGAGAACGTGGTGCTGGTCGGGTGCTGCGAGGGCGCGGACCATCGGGAGCTGATGACCTGGCCGCACTGGGCACTGAAGAACCTGTATGCCCCGGTCGGCGTGATGTTCGGGAAGTTCGCCCAGGGAGCGACTGAGACCGGTCGGCGCGGGCAGAGCATCCCGCCACCTCCGTGCTCGTTCCTCCCGGTGCGGGCGGGTGTCCGGCCGCTGGACCCGAAGCTCCTGGAGGCAACTCCCGACCTCGCCACAGCGCTGTCCGTGGCGGTGGACGACGGCCGGGACGCCTTCGAGCACATCCCCTGCGAGTGGAAGGCAGTACGAGAATGGGCGAGTTCCCTTCCGAGGCCAGAGCGGCACTGACGGCGGCGGAGGCCGTCTGCGGGCCGCTGGAGCTGAAGGAGATCAGCGACCGGCGGGGCTCGGCGGTGTGGAAGGCCGGCGGCCCGCGCGGGGTGGTGAGCATCAAGCTCGGTACCGGCGAGGCCGCCGAGGTCACCACCCGCGAAGCCTCCGTGCTGGACCAACTCCCCGACTGCACCGTGACCGTAGGTCGCTTTGATGGCGGGGTCTGGTACGTCACCCCCTGGCTGGTCGGGCCGTCCACCTGGGACGTCTTCCGCCCGGTCCGCAAGGGCGAGGACGGGAGGGACGGAGCCCTCGCCGCTGCGGTCGACCTGTGCCAGGTGGTGGCCGACCTGCACGAGGCCGGCTGGGTGCACGGCGACCTCCAGCCCCAGCACGCCATCCACACCGAACAGGGCGTCCGGCTACTGGACTTCGCGTGGTCCCGCCAGGTCGGCATCACCCCGTGGTCGACGTTCGACGGCACGATGATCCACCTCACCGCGCCCGAGCTGGCCGCCCGGATCATCAACGGCCCCCAGCCCGTGGAGACCACGCAGACCGCCGACGTCTACGCCCTCGCCGGCACCCTGTGGACCTGCGTCACCGGGACCTGGCCGCAGGACTACGAAACCGCCGGAATTGGCAGCGACGCCCCGGTAGAGATCAAGCGCAAGGCCATCGCCCACCGCGCCGTCCCGCTCTCCACCGCGTTGCCGTGGCCGTCTCTCCAGGCCCGCCTGCGGTACGTCCTGCTGGCCGACGCCGACGACCGGCCCACCGCCGCCGAACTGGCCGACCTCATCGAAACGGCGGCCGCGTGATCGGGCTACGGGAGCTGACCTCGGACGACGCCGTCGCCCTCCAGGACATCTACGGTCCGGAATCGATCGGATTCCTCGGGCGGGGCCCGATGGGCCCCGCCGAAGCCGGCAGCTACGCACGTGAAGCGATGGCCGCCGCCGACCAGCTCCCGCGCACGGTCTACACAGTCGGTCTCGCTCGGAAGGGTGACCTGCTCGGGATCGTCAAGCTCCGCCTCGACCGACCGGCCGCCACCGTCAGCTACATCCTCCGCGCGGACGCCTGGGGAAGGGGGTACGCGACAGAGGGGGTCCGCGGGATCCTAGCCCTGGGCTTCGACCGCCTCGGGCTGCCCGTGGTCCATGCCAAGCACCACCCGGACAACCCGGCCTCGGGCCGGGTCCTCACGAAGGCCGGATTCACGCCGACGGGTCGGGTCTCCGGTTTCGAGACCTACCTCGCCCGGCCGCGACAGCCACCTCGACCGGGTCACCGCCGCGGCCGCTCCGCCTGATCCTCATGCGACCGTCTCCGCCCACTCCCGCAGTGTGGTGAAGTCCCGGTCTCCCAGCCCGACTTTGGGGTCGATGCGCAGGGTCAGCGCCGGGCCGGGGTGGTGGGCGGCTATCCACTCGGTATCCTGCGGCTTCAGCTCGTCGTCGACCCAGACGAACGGGCGGCCGGCGGCCCAGGCGACCAGGTTCCTGGTCTTCCAGTGCAGGCCGTCCGGATCCTCCTGGTGCAGCTGCGGCCAATGGATGTACGGGAGCCGCGGCAGCCCGAGCAGCGGCCCGATGAAGGTGTTCGCCTCGTCCATCCACGTGGTGGCCCACACCAGCTCGTACCGCAGCGCCAACAGCTCGGGCCCGTGGTCCGGGTTGATCCAGATCCGCAGCGGCCGCACGCGCTCGGCGGGCTTCTGCGGAAAGCGGGCGACCCATGTGTCGGGCTTCACCCGGTGCGTGCCGTACCCGTGCGGGCGCCGGTGCCGCTTGGCGGCGTAGGGGTTGAGCGGTCCGTCGACATCGAGCAGGAGGAGCGGCAATGTCATACCGGGCATCCTCTCCGGAAGCCCGCTCCGGGGCCAGGGATTTGTCCCGCCCGGTTCGGATCATAGGGGCCCCGAAGCGCCATCCCGGCGGTTCACCGGCCCGAATAGGGGGGAGTGGCCATTCACTGGAAGTCGCTCACCCCTCACAGCGTCACAGACACCGGCCGATGCTGAGGACGAACCTCAGCGGAGTGCCCTGCGAGATCGCCCACGAGAACGTGGCAGAGGAGAGCGACGTGACACTACGGTTCCTCGGTATCGACCCGGATACGGGCACCGCCAACAGCCCGACCATCTGGGTCGACGACCAAACCGGCACCATCGTCCTGCAAGGCTTCACTGCTGACGACACGATGATCGCCGAGGCCCTGACCGCCGGGCATGGCCCGGGCCACGAGAACATCATCCCGGATCACGAGTCGGTGATCCACGTTCCGGCGCGTATGGTGCCGCTCCTCAGGAAGGCGTGTGATGAAGCAGAGCGTTCCGGACTTCATTGAGCAGCTCACCTCGGTGACCTCCAGCGCGGTCCATCTGGAGATGCGAGACGCTTACGGCGTCGCTGACGAAGCCGACGACTTCGCCCGCTGGCTCGCCACCGGGGAGCGGGACGTGGACCCGGCGTCGTCCTACTGGTCGACCTGGGTGAACCTTGTCGCCAGCCTGACAACCCGCCGGGTGAGCGTGCGCCGAGCCCGAATCGTCTCGGAGCCCGTCAGCGACTACATCCGGTATGAGCACGCGGGCACCGTCGTGAACCTCGGCGCGGGTGAGCAGGTCCGTTGGCTCCCTCGGAAGCAGGCGTCCGATCTCACCCTGCCGGGAAACGACTTCTGGCTCCTGGACGGCCGCCTTGTCCGTTTCGGACACTTCTCCGGGGACGGCGCATACCTGGGGGAGACATTCACCGATGATCCGGCCGTGGCGGCGCTGTGCGACACCGCCTTCGAAGCGGTGTGGGAGCGTGCCACGCCGCACGAGACATACGAGCTCTGAGAGCCCTGGTCGGACGGTCGGATCATGGCCCTCTCGCCCTCTTCACCTGCGCAGGCCGCCCGCGAAGCCGTCTCGAAGCGTCTGCGGGAGCTCCGGCTTGACGCGGGGCTCTCGGGCCACGAGGTGGCGGTCCGGAGCGGTTGGAGCAAATCGAAGTCCAGCCGGCTCGAGAATGCCAGAACGACGCCGTCGGACGCGGACATCCGCGACTGGTGCCGGGCCTGCGGCACGGAGGGCGAGGCAGCTGATCTGATCGCGGCGAACCGTGCCGCCGATTCGATGTACGTCCAGTGGAAGCGCGTGCACCGGAACGGGATGCGCCGTTCCCAAGAGGACATCATGTCGCTGTTCGAGCGGACCCGCCTCTGCCGGGCGTACTGCTCGAACGTGGTACCCGGCCTGGTCCAGACACGCGAGTACGCCACCGCGCTGATGCGCCGCATCACTGCCTTCCAGAGGACGCCGAATGACGTCGAGGCGGCGGTCGAAGCCCGCGTCGCGCGGTCGCGGCTATTGCGCGAAGGCGACCATCGGTACGCACTGTTGATCGAGGAGAGCGTCCTGCGGTACCGCATCGGCGATCGGTTCGTCATGCGTGGTCAGCTGGAAGCCCTGGCAGCGGTCATGGGCCTGCCTCGTGTCAGCCTGGGGGTCATTCCGTTCGACGCCGATCGCCTCATGTGGCCGCTGGAGGCCTTCCTGATCTTCGACAACCATCAAGTGATGACGGAGTCTCTCTCGGCCGTCGTGACCATCAAGGCCCCCGGTGAGATCGACACCTACGACAGCGCGTTCCGCATACTGACCGGCATGGCTGTCTACGGCTCGGATGCGCGGGCGCTCATCACCAAAGCGGCTGCCGCACTGAAGTGACGGTGTGCACAGTGGTGACACCGGCCACTGAACGGGCATCCAGGGCGCCCTGCCTCACGCCCTGATTCAGGAACACCCACACCACCGACTCCTCCTCAAGGGAAGCCAGTTGCCCGCACAGCACGACATCGAGTCCGAGCGTGAACTCTGGGACGCGTACGCAGCCGGTATCAAGGAGGACGTCTTCGACGCCGGGTCGGTGTTCCGCTGGACCCAGTACACCGACCACGGGCCCGGGCCGGAACTGCTCGGGTCTCCGGCCAGTGCGCTGGAGATCGGGTGCGGCACCGGGCGCGCGATGGCCGCGCTGGCGGAGCGGGGCGTGAAGGTCACGGGCGTGGACCTCTCACCCGTGATGGTGGAGAAGGTCTCGGCGCGCTGGGGACCGTCCGGCGTGCGGATCCACTGTGCCGAGGTGCTGGCCTACCTGAGCGGCACCGACGAGACCTGGGACGCGGTCTACTCGGTGTTCGGAGCGGTCTGGTTCACGGACCCGCTGAAGCTGCTCCCCCTGATCGCCGCCCGGCTGAACCCCGGCGGCGTCCTGGCCTTCTCGCACCCCCCGGCGATCCCCGGGGCCTACGGCCCGCAGGGCATGTACAAGGGCGGTTTCGCCGGGAAGGCGCTCCACACCTACCGCTACGCCTACACGCCCCGCAGGTGGGTCGGCCTGCTCCGGCGGAGCGGGTTCGAAGCCGCGGAAGCCCGTGTTCTCGACGCCCCGACCGAGGGGCACATCGGGACTCTGATCGTCACGGCCAGGGCTCCGGGAGCCTGACGAGCATCCCGCTCCGCCCGTGCGTCAGGTGCTGACGCACGGGCGGAACGAGGTGTGGCCGACGCACCCTACGGCGCGATGGGCAGGCGGCGCTTGTGGTCGGTGAGGCGGTAGCGGCGGACGATCGTGTCGAAGGCCTGCTCGCCGACCGGCTTGCCCTCCAGGAAGTCGTCGATCTCGTCGTAGGTGACCCCGAGCGCGTCCTCGTCGGCCTTGCCCGGCGTCAGGGTCTCCAGGTCGGCGGTCGGGACCTTCCACACCAGCTCGGCGGGCGCTCCCAGGGTGTCCGCGACGGCGCGCACCCGGCGCTTGGTGAGGCCGGTCAGCGGGACGAGGTCGGCGGCGCCGTCGCCGAACTTGGTGAAGAAGCCGGAGACCGCCTCGGCCGCGTGGTCGGTGCCGACCACCAGGCCGTCGTGGGCGCCGGCCACCGCGTACTGGGCGATCATGCGCTGGCGGGCCTTGATGTTGCCGTGCACGAAGTCCTGGTGGCCGGCGTCGCGGAAGGCCACGTCGGCGGCGACGGCGGCATCGAGCGCGGCGTCGCTCGCGGGCTTGATGTCGACGGTCAGCAGGTGGTCCGGCCGGATGAAGGAGAGCGCGAGCTGGGCGTCGTGCTCGTCGGCCTGGACCCCGTAGGGCAGCCGCATCGCGTAGAACCGGGCCTCGTGACCGGCGGCGCGGGCCCGCTCGACCGCGAGCTGGCAGAGCCGGCCGGCGGTGGTGGAGTCGACACCGCCGCTGATGCCCAGCACCAGGGCGCGCAGACCGGTGGAGGTCAGCCGCTCGGCGAGGAACGCCACCCGGCGCTCGATCTCCCGCGCGGCCTCGAAGGTCTCGGCGACCTCCAGCTCCCGGGCGATCTCCTGCTGCAGGGCGATGGACGCCGGCACGCTCACGTCTGCTCCTTGGTCGGGTTCACGATGTGCTGTCGCACCCACCCTACTCAGCCCCGATGCCCGCCGGACGACCCCTCCGGCCCTCCCGGCGCCACCCGTCGCCGGAGGACCCCGGCGGCACCCCGACCGGACCGCGCCGCCGTCGCCGCCGGTGCGCCGTCCGTCGTTCGCACGCCCACCCGCTGACGATCCGTCGGGAGTGATCCGTAGCATGGGCGGGCACGCGGCCGGGGGGCTCGGTGTCCTCTGGCAGACTGTGCGGCCGGTGAGCCCGTTGGACCGGGCATGACACGTGGGGGCGAGGGGCATGAGCAGCCGGGGGACCGTGCTCGGGGGGCGCTACACGCTGACCGAGCGGATCGGCGACGGGGCATGGGCGCCGTCTGGCGCGCCGACGACGGGGTGCTCGCGCGGCAGGTCGCCGTGAAGATCCTGCACCCGGGGCTGGTCGAGGACGGTACCTTCGCCAAGCGCTTCCGGCGCGAGGCCCAGCTGCTCGCCGCGCTGAAGCACCCCGGCATCGTGGACGTCCACGACTACGGCGAGAACGGCCGGGACGGCGAGGACGACGAGGACGACGAGAGCGGCGAGGACAGCCGGGACGACCGGGTCGCCTACATCGTCATGGAGCTGGTCGACGGGCAGCCGCTGGACAAGGTGCTCGCCGGGAGCGGGCCGATGCCGCCCGCGCGGGCGCTGGGGCTGCTCGCCGCCGCGCTGGACGCCCTGCACGCCGCCCACCGGCAGGACATCGTGCACCGCGACGTCAAACCGTCCAACCTGATGGTCCGGCCCGACGACCGGGTGACGGTGACCGATTTCGGCATCGCGCGGGCCGTGGCGAGCACCAGGATCACCGCCTCCCACGCGGTGATCGGGACGGCCCTCTACATGGCCCCCGAGCAGGCCGAGGGCCAAGCCGTCACACCGGCCTCGGACCTCTACTCGATCGGCGTGGTCGGCTACGAACTCCTCACCGGGCACCCGCCGTTCGTCGGCGAGAGCGTGCTGGAGGTGGCCCTCAAACACATCCGGGAGCCCGCGCCGGAGCTGCCGGCGGCCCTGCCCGAGGCGGTCCGCGGGCTGATCGCCACCGCGCTGGCCAAGAAGCCCGCGGACCGCTTCGCCGACGCCGCGGCGATGGCGGCGGCGGCCCGGGCGGCGATCGGCGCCGCACCCGACGCCCCGGCGCTCCCGGCGACGCCCGCGACTCCCGGGGTACCGGCGGTACCCGCCGGGCAGGCGGGCGAGGTCGGCAAGGTGGAGTCCCGCGCCGCCACCGAGACCGGCACGCGCCGGCCGCGACGCGGCTTCCTCGTCCCGATCGTCATACCGGTGATCATCACGGCGGGCACCGCGACCGTCCTGCTGATCGACCGCACCCCGTTCAGCTCCGAGGCGAAGACACCCGGGGCGCAGCCGGCCGTCACCGTCTCCGCCCCGGCGGGCACCGGTGCCCCGGCACCGACGGCCGGGACCCCGACGCCCCCGCCTGCGACGACTCCGCCCTCGACCGGCGCGGCGCCGACCACCCCCGGGCCCGCCACCCAGCAGCCGGTCCACCCGGCCGCCGGCACCCAGCCCGCCGGTACCGTGCCCACCACCGGTACCGGCGGTGGCGGCACTCCGCCGCGTGGGGGCGGCGCGACCCAGCCTCCGGCCAACGTGCCGGCCCCGCCGGCCGGCACCCCCGCACCCGCGGCCGGTACGCAGCCGGGTACCCAGCCCGGCGCCCAGCCCGCGGCCACCACCGCGGCGCCGCAGCCGCCCGCCACGCCCCCGGGCTGCGGCGGCACCAACTGGGGCGCCATCGTCAACGTGGCCTCCGGCCTCAAGCTCGGCCTGTCCAAGGACAGTCCGGCGGGCGGCCAGGCCGTGATCATGGGCGGGACGACCGCCTACGGCTGGGTGCACACCGTCCCGAGCAGCTGGCACCAGTTCAACCCGTGCAACCTCAGCGGCCCGCCCCTCGTCCAGGAGACGGACGGGCGGGTGTCGCTCTCGGGCGGCTTCAGCTTCCTCACCAACTGGAAGGTCACCGCAGCGAGCACGCCGGGCGCCTTCTCGCTCGCCGACCACATGGGCTACACCTGCCTGACCGACAACGGCGCGGGCAACCAGGTCACCATGGTCACCTGCACGCCCGGCAACAAGTCGCAGGAGTTCCGGATCCCCTGACCGACGCCGCGCGCCGGGCCACGGCGCCGCCCGGCGTCGGCGCCGGCGCCGGAGGCTACGGCCGGTGCCAGAGGTTGCGGGCGGCGAGCAGCGGCAGGACGCCCTCCCCGAACCAGTAGGCCTCCTCCAGGTGCGGTATCCCGGAGAGCACGAACTCGTCGACACCCAGCTCGTGGTACTCGGTGATGAGGTCCGCGACCTCCCGGTGACTGCCGACCAGGGCCGTCCCCGCACCGCCCCGCAGCAGGCCGATACCGGCCCAGAGCCCGGGGTGGATCTCCAGCCGCTCGGCCGAGCCGCCGTGCAGCGCGAGCATCCGGCGCTGGCCCTCCGACTCGCTCCGGCCGAGGGCCCGCTGGGTCTCCCGGACCCGGGCCGGGTCCATCGACGCGAGCAGCCGCTCGGTCTCCGCCCAGGCCTGCGCGGAGGTGTCCCGGGTGATCACGTGCAGCCGGATGCCGAAGCGGACCACCCGGCCCTGCGCGGCGGCCAGTTCGCGGATCCAGGCGAGCTTCTCGCGGACCTGCGCGGGCGGCTCCCCCCAGGTCAGGTAGACGTCGGCGTACCGGGCGGCGACATCGCCCGCCGCCGGGGAGGAGCCGCCGAAGTACACCGGCGGCACCGGATCCGGCAGCCGGTTCAAGGTGGCCTGCTCGACCCGCAGATGGACGCCGTCGTGGTCGACGGTCTCCCCCGCCCAGAGCCGGCGGGTGATGGACAGGAACTCCCCCGTCCTGGCGTAGCGGGCGTCCTTGTCCAGGAAGTCCCCGTACGCGCGCTGCTCGGCCGACTCGCCGCCGGTCACCACGTTGAGCAACAGCCGCCCGCCGGACTGCCGCTGGTAGGTCGCCGCCATCTGCGCGGCCAGGGTCGGGCTGATCTGTCCGGGCCGGAACGCCACCAGGTACTTCAGCCGCTCGGTCACCTGGGTCAGCATCGCCGTGGTCAGCCAGGCGTCCTCGCACCACGCGCCGGTCGGGGTCAGCGCCCCTTCGAAGCCCAACTGCTCGGCAGTGCGCGCGATCTGGCCCAGGTAGGCGATGCTCGGCGGCCGGTCGGACCCGGCGGTGCCGGGCGTCGAGCCGTGCCCGCCGCCGACGATCTGCCGGCTGTCGCCGTTGGTGGGGAGGAACCAGTGAAAGGTGAGGGACATCGGACGGACACACTCCTGGCGGTGGCTGGCTTGCTGGTGAACCTGGTTCGCGTCAGCAACGACAGCCGGCCGCGCAGACCCGTCCCAGGTCGACGTGCAGCCGTCGTACGAGGAGGAAGCGGGCCGGAGTGGTCATGGACCGATTCTCCGGGAGTTCCGCCCCGCTATCAAGACACCCGCCGCACGGGCCGGTTACCGGAGGCCGGCCCGCAACGGGCCGGTCACAGTGGGCCGGGCGCAGGACGCCGGGCCGCAACGGGCCGGTCACAGCAGCCCTGTCACAGCAGCCCGGACCACGAACGGCCCGGCCGCGGACAGCCCGGGCACAGAGCGGCAGGCCGCGGAGAGCCAGGCCGCAAGGAGCCAAGCCGCCGAACAGCCCGGCCGGGAAAAGGCCGCCGGGCCTCCCCTCGGCAGCTGAGGGAAGGCCCGGCGGATGGTGCGGTGTGGGGCGGCTCAGACGAGGCCGGCCTTCTCCAGCGCGGAGCAGCAGGTGTTGACCAGGAGGCGGGTCACCACGTACGGGTCCACGTTGGCGTTCGGGCGACGGTCCTCGATGTAACCCTTCTGCTCGACCTCGACCTGCCACGGGATGCGGACCGAGGCACCGCGGTTGGAGACGCCGTAGCTGTAGACGTTCCACGGGGCGGTCTCGTGCTTGCCGGTCAGGCGCGACTCGATGTCGGCACCGTACTGGGTGACGTGCTCCAGGACGATCTCCTGCGAGGCGCCGAGCGACTCGCAGGCGGCGATGATCGCGTCGTAGCCCTCGCGCATCGCCTTGGTGGAGAAGTTGGTGTGCGCGCCGGCACCGTTCCAGTCGCCGCGCGCGGGCTTGGCGTCGAGGGTGGCGTCGATGCCGAACTCCTCGGCGGTGCGGTAGAGCAGGTAGCGGGCGACCCACATGTGGTCGGAGGCGGTCAGCGCGTCGACCGGGCCGATCTGGAACTCCCACTGGCCGGGCATGACCTCGGCGTTGATGCCGCAGAGCGCGAGGCCGGCCTCCAGGCAGCGGTCCATGTGCAGCTCGACGATCTCGCGGCCGAAGACCTCCTCGGCGCCGACACCGCAGTAGTAGCCGCCCTGCGGGGCCGGGAAGCCGCCCTCGGGGAAGCCGAGCGGGCGGGAGCCCTTGAAGAAGGTGTACTCCTGCTCGATGCCGAAGATCGACTCCTGAGCGGCGAACTGCTCGGCGATCGGACGCAGCAGCGCACGGGTGTTGCTCTCGTGCGGGGTGCCGTCGATCTCGTTGACCTCGCACAGGACGAGGATGTTGTCGCCGCCGCGGATCGGGTCCGGGAAGGTGGCAACCGGCGCGAGGACGCGGTCCGAGGCGTGACCCTCGGCCTGGCTGGTGGAGGAACCGTCGAAGCCCCAGGTGGGAATCTTGTCCGCGTTGGCCAGGATCCGAGTCTTGGAGCGGAGCTTGGCGGTCGGCTTCGTGCCGTCGATCCAGATGTACTCGGCCTTGATTGCCACGGCGGTGAACCTCGCAAACTGAGTGGTGGGTGCCCGCGTAGCGTCGCAAGCCGCCGTTTCCCGGTTGTTCCTCCTATGTAACACCCAGGTGAACCAACCGTCCGCGTTGGCACGGTCACGGTACGGGAGTGCCGCCCTCGGCACTCCCGTAGCGCGGGGCGGCTCGCCGGGTGTCACCCCCGCCTCACCACCCCGGCGCCGCCGCACCCCCGCCGCATCCCCGCCCCGCCCCCGCCTCAGCGCCGACGGCCGTGCGCGGCCCGGCGGCGGGTGGCCCGGAGGGCAAGGCCGCCGGCCACCACCAGGGCGGCGGCGCCGGCGGCGAGCGGGCCGGTGCTGTCGCTGCCGCCGGTGGCGGCGAGGCTGCCGCCGGTTCCGGACGCGCTCGCGGTGGCGGCCTGCGGGCGGGCGCCCCGGCCGGCCGCCGCGGTGGTCGCGTCGACGGCCGGCTGGACGGCGGCCGGGGTGGCGACGGGCACGGTGGCGAGCGTCGTCGGCGCGACCGAGGCGATCGGGGCGGCCGGCGCGCCCGGCTTCTCGCAGCTCACCGAGGCGACGGTGACCTTCCCGGTCACCTTGGCGACGTTGAGGTTCAGCGGGTTCACCTCGATCTGCACCTCCAGGGCCGAGGCGGCGGCCGTCGTCGTGGTGGTGCTCCGCTTGGAGAACTCCACCGAGACGCTGCCGACCAGCGGCACGTCGACATGGGTCGGCCCGTACAGGCTGAGGGTGACCGGCTTGCCGAGGACGGTGAGCCGGGCAGGTGCGGTGACGTCGGCGGTGGGCGGCCCGTCGACCGGACAGGTGACCGCCGAGCTGAGCGCCTCCAGACCGAGCAAGGTGGTGGCCGGCAGACCGGGCGCGTGCACGTCGGCGTTGACCAGCTTGACCGAGGCGGAGGTGCCCTTGGCGTCGGACTTCGTCACCGAGGTGCCGACGTCCGCCTTGACCAGGGTGACCGGGCCCTGCTGATCGACACCGTCGACCTTGGCCGTCAGCACCGAGCCCTCGCGCTGCGCCGGGGTCTCGACCTTGTTGAGCGCGAGGTTCACCGGGACATCGACCGCCTTGTTCAGCAGCGTGACGTCCAGATCGAGCTCGGCGGTGACGGCGCGCGCCTTGCCGGCCGTCGCGGCGGCGGACGCCGGAGCAGCGGGCGCTCCGGTCACGGCGGGCGCGCCGGCCGCGGGCGTCGGGCCGGTCGCACCGGCCGTCGGTGCCACGGCCAGCACCGTCGCCAGCGCGGCGGCGGCGACGGACACGGAGACGGCGGACACGGGACGGGACGAAGACATGGCGGTACCCCCACAGGTGGTGATCTCGGTGGAGCGCGCCTCCGACATCACCCGCAGGGCGGGGCAAGGGGCCGCTGCTCCGAACGACGAGCCGCCAGTCTTCTCGAACAGTGCGTCACATGAGCCACACAGAACGTCATTTCACTCGTTCGGGTGAGATTGACGATCCGCGGCGACGAAAAGACGTCCGGAGAGTGCTGGACCGGTGATCGGACGGTCGGCGAGGCACGCGAGCACGCGAGCACGCGAGCACACGAGCACGCGAGCACCCGGGCACCCGAGCACGCGACCGAGCCGGTGACGACCAGCGCCGGTGCGAGCCAGGTGATCTTGTTCGAGCCGGACCGGTCCGAACCGCGCCCACCCCCGGGCCCGCCTGCCCGTCGGGAGGCCCTTGCGGGCCCGGCCGGGGTCTGTGACCGGTCCGGCTCGTTCACCCGGACGGACGACCGACCGCGCGGAGCGGGCGGCCGCTCACGACGATGGCAGCAGCGCTTGGGTGTCCGACGGAGCCACGACGCCTCGCAAGGTCGCCGGACGGGTGGAGTGGACATGGGAACCGAGCCCGACTCCGCGGCGGCACCCGCTCGGGCGGCCACCGGCGTGCTCGCGGCCACCTGCGTCTCCGCCTTCGTCGTCAACGCGAACACCTCCGCGGTCAGCATCCTGCTCCCCGCGATCAGCGAGGACACCGGCGCCTCCCTGGCCACCCTGCAGTGGGCGGTGACCGGGTACTCGCTGGTCGGCGCGGCCGTCATCGTCACCTCCGGTGTCCTGGGCGACATCTTCGGGCGGCGCCGGATCTTCCTCGGCGGACTGCTGCTGTTCGTGGTGTCCTGCGTGCTGATCGCACTGGCGAACGGCGCCGGGCTGGTGATCGCCGGCCGGGCCGTCCAGGGCGCGGCCGGTTCGACGATCCTGGCCTGCGGGCTGAGTCTGCTGTCGGCGGGAATCTCCGGCGAGACGCAGATGCGCTCGGTGTCCCTCTGGGGAGCGGCCTCGGCCGCGGGAGCCGCGGCCGGGCCACTCCTCGGTGGCGTGCTCGTCGACGTGACCGGCTGGCAGGGGCTGTTCTGGATCGACGCGGGTATCGCCGCCGCCTGCGTGCCGCTGACCCTGCGCGCCGTCCACGAATCCCGGGACCCGTCGCGCCCGCGCTCCATCGACATCGCGGGGACGATCCTGGTGGCCGCCGTGCTCGCCCCGCTCGTCTTCGCGGTGACCAAGGGCGCGGACTGGGGCTGGCTCAGCGCTCCGACCCTGGTCTGCCTGGCGGTCTCGGTCGCGTCGCTGGTCGGATTCGTCCTGGTGGAGAACCGTGTCCGCGCCCCGCTGATCGACCTGGCGCTGCTGCGCAACAGGTACCTGGTCGGCTCCAGCGCCGCCATCCTCGTGGTGGCCGGCTGCATCAACGCGATCATGTACGTCTGCAGCCTGTACTTCCAGAACCCCGACGCGCTGGGCATGACTCCGCTCGAAGCGGGTTTCGCCACTCTGCCGGCGGCGGCCGGCATCGTCGTCACCGCCCCCTTGATCACGCCGCTCGTCGACAGGCTGAGCGCCCGGAAGGTGATCGCCGGCGGCTTCGGGATCGCGACCGCCGCGTTCGCGGCACTCGCCTTCGTCCACGCGTCCTGGCAGTACGCGGCCTTCGTCGTCCCGTTGATCGTCCTCGCCGTCGGGATCGGGCTGGCGAACGGCCCTTCCTCCTCGGTGGCCACCGCCTGCGTGACAGAGGACCAGGTCGGCGCAGCCTCCGGGATCTCCAACATGGGGCGCTACGTCGGTGCGGCGGTTCTCACCGCCGTGACCGCGGCCCTCTTCAACTCGGTCCGCCTCCACCAGAACGCCGCCGGCGCGGCGACGGCGGACGCGCTGGCGAGCGGGTTCTCCCGGGCGGCCGTCGGGCTCGCGCTGTTCTGCGCCTTCGGCATCGCCCTGGCGCTGCTGGTCGGAAGGATCCGCCCGCCCGGTCCGCTGCCGGCCGCCCACTACGCCGCCGCCGGCTCCCACACCGTGCCGGCCAGAGCGGTCACCGGGTCGGCCGAGCCTGCGAACGGCGCGGAGTCCTAGCCCCTCGCGGCCCGCTCCGCCGTCGCCCCGGTCTCCCGTCCGAGGGCCCCCGCGCGCCCTGCCCCGGTCACATGACGCCTCGGGTCCGCCCCGGCCCTCAGCGGCACGTCGCCACGAACCGGGCGGGACGGCCGTGTCCTACGGCAGTCGCCAGTCCACCGGCTGCGCGCCCTGCCGCACCAGCAGCTCGTTCGCCCGGCTGAACGGCCGGGACCCGAAGAAGCCGCCGTTCGCCGAGTACGGGCTCGGATGGGCGGACTCGATCGCCGGCACCTCGCCCAGCAGCGGGCGCAGATTGCGGGCGTCACGCCCCCAGAGGATCGCCACCAACGGGCCGCCACGGGCCGCCAGGGCCCGGATCGCCTGCTCGGTGACCTCCTCCCAGCCCTTGCCGCGGTGCGCGGCGGGCTTGCGCGGCGCGGTGGTCAGGGCCCGGTTCAGCAGCAGGACACCCTGCCGCGTCCACGGCGTGAGGTCCCCGTTGGACGGCTGCGGCAGCCCGAGGTCGTTGCCGTACTCCTGGAAGATGTTGATCAGACTGGCCGGGATCGGCCGTACCTCCGGCCCGACCGAGAAGCTGAGCCCGACGGCGTGCCCGGGCGTCGGGTAAGGGTCCTGCCCGACGATCAGCACCCGCACGTCGGCGAGGGGCTGTTGGAAGGCGCGCAGGACGTTCGGCCCCGAGGGCAGGTAGGTGCGGCCGGCGGCCAGCTCGGCGCGGAGGAAGTCGCCCATCGCGGCGACCCGGCCGGTGACCGGCTCCAGCGCGGTGGCCCAGCCGGGCTCGACGATCTCGTTCAGTGGACGCGGTGCCATGGTCACCACCCTATCGGCCTACTCGGACAGGCCGTTCGCCCGGATGATCATCACAACGATCAGCGGGAACGCCACCACCCCACCGCCGCCGCGCTCACCCCCACCACCACCACGCTCACCCCACCGGCTGCCCGCGCAGGACCACCAGCCGCGGGTCCGCGAGCACCCGGACGTCGGCGCGCGGGTCCTCGGCGTACACCACGAAATCGGCCGGCGCCCCCTCCTCCAGGCCCGGACGGCCGAGCCACTGCCGCGCCCCCCAGCTGGCCGCCGACAGCGCCTCGGCGGGGCTGAGCCCGGCCTTCACCAGCTCGGCCACCTCCCCGGCCACCAGCCCGTGGGCCAGCGAGCCGCCCGCGTCCGTCCCGACGAAGATCGGGATGCCGGCGTCGTGCGCGGCCCCGACGGTGTCGTAGCGGCGCTCGTGCAGCCGGCGCATGTGCGCGGCCCAGGCCGGGAACTTGGCCTCGCCGCCGGCCGCGAGGGTCGGGAAGGTGGCGATGTTGACGAGGGTCGGGACGATCGCGACGCCGCGCTCGGCGAAGGCCGGGATCAGCTCCTCGGTCAGCCCGGTGGCGTGCTCGACGCAGTCGATGCCGGCCGCCAGCAGGTCGGGCAGCGACTCGGCGGCGAAGCAGTGCGCGGTGACCCGCGCGCCCTCCTCGTGCGCCGCCGCGATCGCCTCGGCCAGCGCGTCACCGGGCCAGCAGGCGGCGAGGTCGCCGGTGCCGCGGTCGATCCAGTCGCCGACCAGCTTCACCCAGCCGTCCCCGCGCCGGGCCTCGGCCCGGACGTAGGCGGCGAGGTCGCCGGGCTCGATCTCGTGCGCGTAGTTGCGGATGTAACGGCGGGTCCGGGCGATGTGCCGGCCGGCCCGGATGATCCGGGGCAGGTCGTCCCGGTCGTCGATCCACCGGGTGTCGGCGGCCGAGCCGGCGTCGCGGATCAGCAGGGTGCCGGCGTCACGATCGGTGACCGCCTGCTTCTCGCTGGTGGCGGCGTCGACGGCGCCGTGCGCGTCCAGCCCGACGTGGCAGTGCGCGTCCACCAGGCCGGGCAGCACCCAGCCGGTGACCGTACGGACGTCGTCGGCCGCCGCCGGGCGGTCGAAGGCCACCTTGCCGTCCACCACCCAGAGTTCGTCCCGGACGTCCTGCGGCCCGACCAGCACCCGGCCCCTGACGTGCAGCACCGCACCATCGCTCATGGCCCGCACTCTACCGAGCAGGGCCTTCCTTGTAAGCAGGGAGCACGAGTCACGGTAACCGGGAACAAGAGGCGCGGTGAGCACGGAGAAGGAGGTGCGGTGAGCACGGAGAAGCAGGCGCGGCGAGCACGGAGAAGGAGGTGCGGTGAGCACGGAGAAGCAGGCGCGGTGAGCAGCGAGCGGAGGGCGCGACGACCGGCGGGAAGCGGGCCGGGGCGATGAGGCAGACTCGTCCCTGTCCGAACCGCCTCCCGGCACCTCGCCCTACCGTCCACCGAAAGGCCGGCCGCCACCGTGAGCCCCTTCCTCGACCTTCCTCCGCTCAGCGCCGCCACCTTCGCGGCGATCGAGGACCAGGTCGCCGCACTGCTGCACACCACCGCCGATGTGATCGTCACCCAGGGCGAGGCGTTGCTGCCGCTGGAGGCCGCGATCCGCGGCGCCGCGCACCCGGGCTCCACCGCGCTGAACATCGTCACCGGCCCGTACGGCCAGACCTTCGGCAACTGGCTGCGCGACTGCGGGGCGACGGTCGTGGACCTCGCGGTGCCGTTCGACAGCGCGGTCACCGCCGGACAGGTCGCCGAGGCGCTGGCGGCCCACCCGGCGATCGACTTCGTCTCCCTGGTCCACGCCGAGGCCGCCACCGGCAACACCAACCCGGTCGCCGAGATCGCCGGCGTGGTCCGCGAGCACGGCGCCCTGCTGATGCTGGACGCCGTCGCCTCGGTGGCGGCCGAGCCGCTGCTCACGGACGCGTGGGGCGTCGACCTCTGCGTGATCGGCGGGCAGAAGGCGATGGGCGGACCGGCCGGGGTCTCCGCCGTCTCGGTCTCCGGGCGCGCCTGGGAGCGGATCGCCGCCAACCCGGCCGCGCCGCGCCGCTCCTACCTCTCCCTGCTGGACTGGAAGGAGCGCTGGACGGACGCCGGGCGCGCCGTGCTCCCGCACGCCCCCGCCCAGTTGGAGATGCTGGCGCTCGGTGCCTGCCTGGACCGGATCGCCGCGGCCGGCCTGCCCACCGTGATCGCCCGTCACCGCGCCGCCGCGGCGGCGACCCGCGCGGGCGTCCGCGTGCTGGACACGGTCACCCCGTTCGTCCCGGACGACGCCCACGCCGCGCCGGTCGCCACCACCCTGCGCACCCCCGCCGACCTGTCCGCGGCCGGGCTCGCCGCCGAGTTGCTCCGGCTCGACCCGGCCCTCCCGGTCCAGCCCGGCGGTGGCGCACTCGCCGGGTCGATGCTGCGCGTCAACCACTACGGCACGGCGGCCTCGGTGGACACCGTCCGGGCGACCCTCACCGCGCTCGGCAGCGCGCTGGGCACCGACCCGGCGGCCGCCCTGAAGGCGGCGGACACCGCCTGGGAGGCGGCCGCCCACGCCTCTGCGTGAGGCCGGCCGCACCACCCCGCACCGCGCGGCACCACCCGGGCCGGCCGCACCGCCACCCGCGGGACACCGGCCGCCCCATGAACCCCTCGGGACCTTCTGTTCCCGAGGGGTTCATGGTTTCGCCACCCGGAACTCACCGAGGCCCGCGAAGCTCCTCCCAGGCAAAGTTGGCTATACAACTTATCCGCCGATCGCCCCGCCGAGGAGGAGCCCATGACCACCCACCTGCCGCCGTACTGGCTGCGCGACAACTGCCCGTGCGCCGAGTGCCGGGACCAGCGCAACGGGCAGAAGCTGTTCCAGATCACCGACCTGCCGGCCGACCTCGCCGTCGCCGCCCACACCGAGGTCGGCGGTCACCTGGAGGTGCTCTGGTCGGACGGCCACCGGTCGCGCTACCCGCTGGAGTGGCTGGACCGGCAGGCCGACGGCGACGGGCGCACCGAGGCGGACAAGCGGCTCTGGGTCGCGGCCGACTTCCGGCGGGGGATCCCGGAGGCGGCGTGGTCGGCGTACCTGGCGGACCCGGCCGAGCGGGCCGCGGTGCTCGGGGCCGTCCGGAGCTCGGGCTTCGCGGTGCTGCGCGGCGTACCGGCGGTCGAGCGGCAGGTGCTGGAGGTGGCCGGGACCTTCGGGTACGTCCGGGTCACCAACTACGGCGAGCTGTTCGACGTCCGGGTCGAGCCGGACCCGAACAACCTGGCCTTCACCAGCGTCGCGATCGCCCCGCACAGCGACAACCCGTACCGGGACCCGGTGCCCACCCTGCAGCTGCTGCACTGCCTGGAGAACTCCGCGACCGGCGGCGACTCGGGCCTGGTGGACGGCTTCCAGGCGGCCGCGCTGCTGCGCGAGGAGGCGCCCGAGGACTTCGCGGTCCTGGCCCGCACGCCCGTCCCCTTCGTGTTCCGCGACCGCGGCACCGAACTGCGCGCCGACCGGCCGCTGATCGGGGTGGACCCGCTCGGCCGGATCCGCGAGGTGCGGTTCAACAACCGTTCGATCGGCACGCTGCGCGGATCCGCCGCCGAGCTGGAGGCCTTCTACGCCGCCTACCGCCGGTTCGCCGCGATCACCCTGCGGCCCGAGCTCCAGCTGGAGTTCCGGCTGGACCGGGGCGACTGCCTGATCTTCGACAACGTCCGTCTGCTGCACGCCCGGACGGCCTTCGAGCAGGACGGCTCGCGCCACCTCCAGGGCTGCTACGCGGACCTCGACTCGCTCTCCTCCACCCTGGCGGTGCTGGAGCGCCGCGCCGCCGCGCTGGACACCATCGCCGAACTGTTCGCGGGCGAGGGCGCCGGGGAGTACCTGGGCGAGGCGGTCACCATGGCCGAGCACATGCTGCAGGCGGGTGCGCTGGCGCAGGCCGCCGGGGCGGCCCCGGAGCTGGTCGCGGCCGCGCTGCTGCACGACGTCGGGCACTTCTTCGACAAGCACGGCCACGGGGCGCTCCACGGGCGCGATCTGATGCGGGGTCAGGACAACCGGCACAGCGACACCGGCGCCGCCTGGCTGGCGCGGTGGTTCGGCCCGGAGGTCACCGAACCGATCCGGCTGCACGTGGCCGCCAAGCGCTACCTGTGCGCGGTCGAGCCCGGCTACCGCGAGCGGCTCTCGGAGGCCTCGGAGTACACGCTCCAGGTGCAGGGCGGCCCGATGGGCCCCGAGCAGGCGGCCGCCTTCGCGGCCCTGCCCGGCGCGGCCGACGCGGTCGCGGTCCGCCGCTGGGACGAGCAGGCCAAGGACGCCGACGCCGCGACGCCGGGGTTCGAGCACTTCCGCCCGCTGCTGGCCGCCCTGATGGGCGCGGCCGGCTGACCCGGGTCGCACCCGCTTCCGGTGGGGGGCCGCCGGACCGCCCGGCCTCCCACCGCCGGACCGGACCGGGGCCAGTCTCACCCCGGACCGGGGCCAGTCACCACCCCGGACCGGACGCCCGCCACCGACCCGGGGTCAGTCGCCCTCCCGGGCGTGCCGCGAAAGGGCCGACGTCGCCAGCGAGTTGTGCACGCTGAAGGCCACCGTGCCGGGCAGGTAACGGTCCTGGGACCACTCCACCGGCATACCGGTCGGATCGGTGGTCCGGCGCCGCTCGCGCAGCAGCGGGCTGCCCCGGCGGCAGCCGAGCAGCCGGGCGTCCTCCGCGTTGGCGGCGACGATGTCGATGGTGTGGTCGGCGTCGGTGAACAGGATGCCGTGCTCGCGCAGGACTTCGGTGTGCGAGACAACGTCGGGCGGCAACTGGGCCACGATCTCGCCGACCCGCGGCGGGTAGACGGTCCGCTCGACCATCACCGCCGTCCCGGAGAGCGTGCGCAGCCGGACGGTCACGTAGACCTCGGAGCCGGGCTCCAGCCGCAGTTGCTCGCGCTCGGCGGCGTCGGCCGGCCGGCGGACCAGCGAGTCCAGGATGCCCCCGGGCTCCTCCCCCATCGAGTAGGCCCAGTGGGTGAAGCTGAGCAGCTCGGAGAAGCTCTGTACCCGGGCGGTGCCCAGCACCACCCGCCGGGTGCCGCGCCGGGAGGTGACCAGCCCGTCCGACCGCAGCACGGCGAGCGCCTGGCGGACGGTGCCGCGCGAGACCCCGTACTGCTCGGCGAGCGCGCCCTCGGCGGGCAGCCGGCCGGCCTCGCCGAACGCGCCGGTGGTGATCGCCTCGCGCAGGTCGGCGGCGACCTTGCGGTAGAGCGCGCCCGCGGCGCGGTCCTGGCCGGGCGCGGCAGGGGCCGCGGAGGCCGCGGGGCGGTCGGGCTCCAGTGCCACGTCAGTCAAAGTCCCTCCTGGGGCGGTGTCCTGCGCAGCCGTACCGGCCCGGACAGCCCGACCTTATCCCGCTGCGCCTTCGAAGCATCGCACTCGGCCGATCACTCACCGAAGGCCTGATTCGACCGTTCCCGCAGCCGACCCCGGTTCTGGGCCATCCGTTCACCTTCCCGTCATCGGACTCCGGCGTACTTACCCCCGTCAGGCGAAGTTGGCTAGTCAACTCGGACGGTTCCGAACAGCCGGTCGCCCGACCCTCACCTTACGAAGAAGCACCTTCAGCGAGACGCACCCCCGCGAAACGCACCCCTCGCAGTACGCCCCCGATCAGGAGACTGACCCGTGACCGTGCACCGTGCCCGCGCCGCCGCCTTCGCGGCCGTACTGACCGCCGCCGCGCTCTCCCTCACCGCCTGCGGCTCCGCCGGTTCGACCGCCCCGAAGTCCGGTGACGCCGCCAAGGCCGGCGCCAAGGACGCCAAGGACGCCACCTCGCTCGCCGACTTCGGCGGTCTGGACGGCCTCGTCGCCGCCGCCAAGAAGGAGGGCAAGCTGCACGTCATCACGCTGCCCAGGGACTGGGCGAACTACGGCAAGATCATGGACTCGTTCAAGGCCAAGTACGGCATCGAGATCGAGGACGAGAACCCGGACGGCTCCAGCCAGGACGAGATCAACGCGATCACCTCCCGCAAGGGCCAGGACCGCGCCCCCGACGTCGTCGACCTCGGCAGCGCCTTCGCGCTCCAGGCGGTCAAGGACGGCCTGCTCGCCCCCTACAAGGTCGCCACCTTCGACAAGGTGCCGGACACCATGAAGGACGCGAACGGCGCCGCCGTCAACGACTACGGCGGCTACGTCTCCATCGGCTGCGACGCCAAGAAGATCGCCAACTGCCCGAAGACCTTCGCCGACCTGCTCAAGCCCGAGTACAAGGGCCAGGTCGCCCTGAACGGCAACCCGACCAAGTCCGGCTCCGCCTTCGGCGGCGTCTACGCGGCCGCGCTCGCCAACGGCGGCTCGCTGGACAACATCCAGCCCGGCATCGACTTCTTCGGCAAGCTGAAGTCCTCCGGCAACTTCAACCCCGTCGAGTCCACCCCGGCCACCATCGAGAAGGGCGAGACCCCGATCTCGATCGACTGGTCCTACCTGAACGCCGGCTACACCGACGAGTTCAAGGAGAAGGGCGTCGACTGGAAGGTCTCCGTCCCCTCCGACGGCAGCTACGCGCAGTTCTACAACCAGGGCGTCAACAAGTGGGCCCCGCACCCGGCGGCCGCCCGCCTGTGGCAGGAGTACCTCTTCAGCGCCGAGGGCCAGAACCTCTTCCTCGGCGGCTACGCCACCCCCTCCACCTTCGAGGCCCTGAAGAAGGACGGCACCCTGGACACCGCGGCCGCCGCCAAGCTGCCCGTCGTCGAGAAGCCGTTCACCACCTTCCCGACCCAGGACCAGATCGCGGCCGCCAAGAAGGTCGTCACCGAGAACTGGACCAAGGCCATCGCGGGCTGACGACCGACCGCAGAACCGAACGGGCTGATCCCACTCATGACCACGGCTCCCACCCCGGTGCCGACCACCCCCGCCGCCACCGACCTCGGTGGCGGCGCGGGGGCGTCCCGCACCGCCACGACCACCACCACCCCCACCCCCCGCCGGCAGCGCGGGCTCCGCCCGCGCGGCGGCTCCTGGCTCGCCACCGTGCCGCTCTTCCTCTTCTTCGCGATCGGCTTCGGCCTGCCCGCCGTCGCGATCGTGATCGGCGCCTTCACCACCTCCACCGACGCGGAGGGCGGCGGCGGCCAGTTCACCCTGGACAACGTGACCGCCTCCGTCCAGGGCGCCTACTGGACCGCGATGGTCAGCAGCCTCAAGCTCTCCGCGCTGACCGCGCTGCTCTCCACCGTGATCGGCCTGCCGATCGCGCAGGCCGTGGTGACCTCCCGGCACACCTGGCTGCGCCAGGCCGTCCTCACCGCCTCGGGCGTGCTCGCCAACTTCGGCGGGCTGCCGCTCGCCTTCGCGTTCGTCGCCACCCTCGGCAACGCCGGCGAGATCACCAAGCTGCTCCACCTGACGGACCACGGCTGGTCGCTCTACACCTTCACCGGCCTGACCATCGTCTACCTGTACTTCCTCATCCCGCTGATGGTGCTCACCATCACCCCCGCCCTGGACGGCCTGCGGGTGCAGTGGCGCGAGGCGGCCCACAACAACCGGGCCACCACCGTCCAGTACTGGCGCCACGTCGCGCTGCCGATCCTGCTGCCCTCCCTGCTCGGCGGCTTCGTCCTGCTCTTCGGCAGTGCCTTCGCCGCCTACGCCACCGCCGCGGCCATGGTCGGCGCGACCGTGCCGCTGGTCAGCCGCTCGATCGCGGACGCGCTCTCCGGCAACGTGCTGGTCGGCCAGGGCAACCTCGCGCTCGCCCTCAGCCTCAACATGATCGTGGTGGCCGTCCTCGTGATGGCCGTGTACCTCCCCCTCCAGCGCCGGAGTGCCCGATGGCTCAGCTGACCTCCGCCCGCCCCTCCTCGCCGCGCCGCAAGGTGCGCTGGTGGCGCGGCGCCGTCCTGCTGCTCGCGGGCGTCTACTTCGTCGTCCCGCTGGCCGCCGCCGGCTACTTCTCGATCGACGACCCGAAGGGCTACTCCTTCGAGGCGTACACCGGCCTGCTCGGCGCCCCCGGCTTCCTGGACAGCCTGTGGCTCACCCTGCAGCTCGCCGTCGTCACCGTCCTGGTGCTGCTGCTCCTGCTGGTACCGGCGCTGATCGCGGTACGGCTCGGCTCGCCGAAACTGCGCCCGGTGATCGACGTGCTCTGCACCCTGCCGCTGGTCGTCCCGCCGGTCGCGCTGACCGCGGGCATGATCGGGGTGCTCCGCTGGGGCCCGGACTACCTGATGGACACGCCGTTCTTCCAGACCTTCGTGTTCATCCAGGACCCGGACTTCCCGCTGGTCCTGGTCATCGCCTACGTCCTGATGGCGCTGCCGCTCGCCTACCGGGCGATCGACGCCGGCCTGCGGGCGGTGGACCTGCGCACCCTGGTCGAGGCCGCCCGCAACTGCGGCGCGAGCTGGCCGCGCGCGGTGTTCACCGTCGTGCTGCCCAACCTGCGCGGCGCCCTGCTGAACGCCTCCTTCCTCACCCTGGCCCTGGTCCTCGGCGAGTTCACCGCCGCCTCGATCCTCGGCTACCAGCCCTTCCCGGTGTGGATCTACTCGGTCGGCAACAGCCAGGCCCACATGTCGGTCGCGGTCTCCATCCTGAGCCTGCTGATCACCTGGCTGCTGCTGCTCCTGCTGGCCACCGTCGGCCGCGAGCGCCGCCACAAGCCCACCACTTCCTGAAGCCTCCCGGAGCGTTCCCATCATGACCACGGTTACCGCCCCCGTCGCCGGCGTCCCCCTCGCACCCGGCGGCGCGACCGTCGAATTCCGCACCCTGCGCCGCTCGTTCGGCACCACCACCGCCCTGGACGGCCTCGACCTGACCGTCCACCCCGGTGAGCTCCTCGCCCTGCTCGGCCCGTCCGGCTGCGGCAAGACGACCGCGCTGCGCATCCTGGCCGGCTTCGAGCAGCACGACTCCGGCCAGGTCCTGGTGGACGGCGAGGACATCACCCGGATCCCCGCCCACCGGCGCGACGCGGGCATGGTGTTCCAGTCCTACAGCCTCTTCCCGCACCTGACCGCCGCCGACAACGTCGCCTTCGGGATGCGGATGCGCGGCACCGGTAAGGCCGAGCGCCGCAAGCGCGCCCAGGAGCTGCTGGAGCTGGTCGGCCTGCCGCAGCACGCCGACCGCTACCCGCACCAGATGTCCGGCGGCCAGCAGCAGCGCATCGCGCTCGCCCGCGCGCTCGCCCTGCGGCCGCGCGTGCTGCTGCTCGACGAGCCGCTCTCCGCCCTGGACGCCAAGGTCCGCCTCTCGCTGCGCGAGGAGATCCGCCGCCTCCAGCAGGAGTTGGGGATCACCACCCTGTTCGTCACCCACGACCAGGAGGAGGCGCTCTCGATGGCCGACCGGGTCGCCGTGCTGCGCGCGGGCCGGCTGGAGCAGTGCGCCACGCCGTCCGAGCTGTACGCCCGCCCGGCCACCGCCTTCGTCGCCGAGTTCGTCGGCACCATGAGCCGCATCCCGTGCACCCGCACCTCGGACGGCGTCGAGGTGCTCGGCCGCCGCCACGCGGTGGACGGCGTCGTGCCCGCCGACGGCGAGCTGGAGGTGCTGGTCCGGCCGGAGAACGTCGCGCTGACCCCCGCCGCCGACGGCCCGGCCCTGGTGGTCGCCGCCTCCTTCCTGGGCGCCGTCACCCGACTGACCGTCCGGCTCGACGACGGCACCGAGGTCAAGGCCGACCTGCCGACCGAGGCCGCCGCCGCCCTGCCGATCGGCTCCCGCGCCGGGCTCGGCCTGCCGGAGCGCCCGGTCCTGGTGGACCGCCGTACTGTCTGACCCGACCCGCTCCACCCTCTATGAGCACCATCGAAGGTACCGCCATGCCTGAATCCGCCCTGCCCGACTCCACCCTGCCCGACTCCGCCGTGCCCCCCGCCACCCGGCCCGCCGCCGTCCTCTTCGACATGGACGGCACCCTGGTCGACACCGAGCACCTCTGGTGGCAGGCCACCGCCGAACTCGCCGACGAGCTGCAGCACGCCCTCACCGACCAGGACGCCCCCGAGGTGCTCGGCCGGGCCATCGAGCACACCGCCGCCCACCTGCACCGGGTCAGCGGCACCTCGCTCAGCGAGGCCGAACTCGCCGACCGCCTCGGCGACTCCTTCGCCGGCAAGGTCGCCGCCGAGACCGTCCCCCGGCCGGGCGCGCTCGCCCTGCTCGCCGAACTCCGGGACGCCCGGGTGCCCACCGCGCTGGTGTCGGCCTCGCCGCGCCGGGTGGTCGACCTCGTCCTCGCCACCATCGGCCGCGACTGGTTCGCCGTCACCCTCGCCGCCGAGGACACCCCGCGCACCAAGCCCGCGCCCGACCCGTACCTCGCCGCCGCCGAGCGGCTGGGCCTGGACCCGGCGGACTGCGTGGCCGTCGAGGACACCCCGACCGGCGTCGCCTCGGCCACCGCCGCGGGCTGCGCGGTGCTCGCCGTCCCGTCCAGCGCCACGCCGATCCCGGACGGCTCCCGGGTCACCCTGCTCGACAGCCTGGAGCACGCCGACGTGGCCCTGCTCGGGAAGCTCACCACCTCGCCCGGGGTTTGATCCCCCGTGCCCTACATACTCCTCGCCCTCGCGATCCTCAGTGAAGTCTGCGCCACCAGCTGTCTGAAGCTGACGGAGGGCTTCAGCAGACTCTGGCCGAGCGTCGGGGTGGGCATCGGCTACGTGCTCTCGTTCTACCTGCTCGGCAAGGCGCTGAAGCACATCCCGGTGTCGGTCGCGTACGCGGTCTGGTCGGGGGCGGGGACGGCGGCGGTCGCCGGCATCGGCGTGGTGGCCTTCGGTGAGTCGCTGGGGCGGCCGCAGTGGCTGGGGCTGGCCCTGGTCGTCGTCGGCGTGGTGGTGCTCAACCTGAGGAGCGGCCACTGACGCACGGCCTCCCGCGGGGCGGGGCCTCGGCCGCGCCGAGGTCCCGCCCCGCTCCGCCGTCGGTCCCACCGGTCCGCCCCCACCTGATCCACCTCCGACGGTTCGCCGACGACGGTTCGCCAACGACCAAGACTCAACGGTGAGTTGGCCAGCCACCCGGCGACCGGTCATGTCTCGTTCACGCCACGTACGTCGCCCTTCGGGTCAATAGGGCGTCCAGTTGTCCAGCCAACTCGACGCCGCTCCCACCCCGACCCGAAGGACCCCCGTGGCCGCAGGAAGCACCCTCACTCTCGCCTCGCCCACCAACCCGGCCGAAGGCGACAAGCTCACCTTCCACTGGACCACCACCGCCGCCGACGCCAAGAACTGGGTCGGCGTCTACGACGGCACCCGCCAGCCAGGCACCGGCAGTTCGCTGGTCTGGAAGTACACCCCCGGCACCTCCGGCGACATCCAGCTCGACACCTCGGCGCTCACCGGCGGCCCGTACACCGCCTATCTGCTCGCCAAGGACGGCTACGGCATCCTCGCCCAGACGGCACCGTTCAGTTTCCGTCCGAAGCCCGCGCCCGTCCGCCCGCACCTCGCCGTGGACGCGCTCACCGCCACCGCCGTGGCGCCCGGCGGTGCCGTCTCCGTCAAGCTCGGCGGGCTCTGGTGCCGCCCGGCCGGCGTCCCGGCCTTCCGCAAGGTGAGCGGTCCCTCCTGGCTCGCCGTCGCCGCCGACGGCACCGTGACCGGTACCGCGCCCGCGAGCACCGGCGACGTCCAGCTCCTCGTCGGCGTCAAGGACACCGGCGGCGTCTCCGACGCCCTCACCCTCACCGTCCCCGTCGTCGACCCGGCCGCCCCACCGCGGCTCAAGACCGCCTCCTGGAACCTCGCCAACGCCGGCGCGGCCTTCACCGACGCGCTGGAGAAGCAGCTGCGGGTGGTGCTCACCCAGGGGCTGGACGTGCTGGCGCTCCAGGAGACCGCCGGCAGCGGCGCGCAGACCCTGGCCACCGCGCTGGGCTGGTACGCGTACCAGAGCGCGGGCAGCGTCGGCGTGCTCAGCCGCTACCCGCTGACCGCCGTCACGGCCACCACCGCCGCGCTGCCCGCCGCCGGCGTCACCGTCCAGCTCCCGGGCGGCCGGAGCGTGCGGCTCTGGGCCGCGCACCTGGACGAGGCGAACTACGGCCCGTACGCGGCGCAGGACGGCCAGAGCGCGGCGCAGATCACCGCCACCGAGAACGCCTCCGTCCGGCTCCAGCAGGCCAAGGCCCTGGCCACCGCCGTCCGGGCCGACCTCACCGCCGGGCTCCCGGTCGTCCTCGGCGCCGACCTCGCCTCGCCGTCCCACCTGGACTGGACGGCGGCCACCGCCGACCGACACAGCGGCCTCGGCCCGCTCGACTGGCCGGTCACGGTGGCGCTCCAGGGCGCCGGACTGACCGACTCCTACCGCGCCGCCCACCCGGACCCGTCGGCCTCCCCCGGCACCACCTGGTCGCCGACCCGCAAGCAGCGCGCCGCCAAGCCCGAGCCCCAGGACCGCATCGCCGCCGTGCACTTCGCCGGCCCGCTCACCCCGGTCGAGGCCCACACCCTGGTGACCGGCTGGCCCCAGCCGGACCCGACGGCCGCCGACAACGGCTGGCCCTCGGACTGCGCCGCCGCCGTCGCCACCTTCCAGCTCTGAGAGGCCGCTCCCGATGACCGCACTTTCCCGCCGCACCTTCGTCGGCGCCACCGCGGCCGCCGGCGCCGCCGCGCTCACCGGCCTCCCCGCCACCACCGCGCAGGCCGCCGCCACCGGCAGCATCGCCGACGTCAAGCACGTCGTGGTGCTGATGCAGGAGAACCGCAGCTTCGACCACTACTTCGGCACCCTGAACGGCGTGCGC